>WTHX01000035.1 GCA_011522975.1 Alphaproteobacteria bacterium
GCGAAGGTGGCCGCACCGTCGGTGCTGGTGTCGTATCTGGCATCACGAAGTAATGAAATCTAAAACTGGCGGGGAATTGGTCTCCGCCAGTTGTTTTTAAGATAGCGCCAAAGGGTATAAGAAAATGGAAAACCAGAATATTCGGATCAGGTTGAAGGCATTTGATCACCGTATTCTTGACCAGTCCACGACTGAGATTGTGAACACGGCCAAGCGTACTGGCGCAGAAGTTTGCGGACCTATTCCTCTGCCAACTTCAATTAAGCGTTTTACGGTTTTGCGGTCACCGCATATCGATAAGAAAAGCCGTGAACAGTTTGAAATGCGGACGCATAAGCGTCTTCTTGACATTGTTGACCCAACACCACAGACCGTCGATGCTCTGATGAAACTCGACTTGGCTGCCGGTGTTGACGTTGAGATTAAGCTCTAAGGAAGGGGCAGACCAATGCGTTGCGGCGTTATTGCTAAAAAAGTTGGGATGACTCGCGTTTTCGCTGAAAACGGCTCACATGTACCTGTGACTGTTCTTCAGATGGAAAACTGCCAGATCACTTCCGTTCGTAATAAAGATAAAGATGGCTATACAGCGCTTCAGGTTGGCGTTGGCAGTCGTAAAGTAAAGAACGTGACCAAAGCCCAGCGTGGCCAGTTTGAAAAAGCTGGTGTCACCGCCAAGGCTAAAGTTGCTGAATTCCGTGTTTCTGATGACGCGGTGATCGAAGTTGGCTCAACATTAGGTGCCAATCACTTCGTCAGCGGCCAGAAGGTTGATGTTGTGGGTATCTCCCAAGGTAAGGGTTTTGCTGGTGCGATGAAGCGTCACAACTTTGGTGGTCTTCGTGCCTCACACGGTGTGTCAATCTCTCACCGTTCACATGGTTCGACTGGTAACAACCAGGACCCGGGCAAAGTCTTTAAGGGTAAGAAAATGGCTGGTCACATGGGTGCTGCTCGTGTCACCACTCAAAACCTTGAAGTTGTCGCGACTGACGCTGAAGAAGGCTTGATTTTGATCCGCGGTGCTATCCCGGGCTCAAAGGGCGGTTGGGTCATGGTGAGTGATGCGCTGAAAGCAGCACGTCCTGATGATGCTCCATTCCCTGCAGGTTTGCTTGAAGATGCGATTGCTGCTGCTCCGGTAGAAGAAGCACCTGCTGAAGAAGCGCCAGCCGATGAGGTTCAGGCCGAAGAAGCCGTCAATGAAGCGCCAGCAGAAGAAGCATCTTCAGATGATGCTCCTGCCGCTGATGCTGCTGATGATGAAAAGAAAGGCGAGTAAGACAGATGAAAGTTTCAGTCAAAACGCTCGATAACAAAGCCGCAGGTGACGTCACGCTTGCTGATACCGTGTTCGGTATTGAGCCACGCGCTGATATCATGGCTCGTGTTGTTAACTGGCAGTTGGCCAAGCGCCGCGCCGGTAACCATAAGGTTCAGATCCGTTCTGAGATTGCACGTACTGGTGCTAAACTGTTCCGCCAAAAAGGCACAGGTAACGCCCGTCACGGTGCCGCATCATCCAACATCTTCCGTGGTGGTGGTGTTGTGCACGGTCCGGTTGTTCGTGATCATGGTCACAGCCTTCAAAAGAAGGTTCGTGCTCTTGGCCTTAAGTCAGCCCTTTCTGCAAAGGCTCGTGATGGCAAGTTGATTGTTATCGATGGCCTGAAATCAGACGGCAAGACAGCAACATTGAAGGGCAAATTGTCCAAAATGGGTCTTGATAACGCTTTGATCATTGGTGGTGCTGAGCTTGACGCTCAATTCCAGCGTGCCGCCAATAATATTCCACATATTGATGTGTTGCCGCAGGCTGGCATCAATGTTTATGACATTCTGCGTCGTGATGTTCTGGTTCTGACCAAGGATAGCGCGGCCCATCTTGAGGAGCGGTTGTCATGAGTATCCGTCCCCGTAAAAAGTCAGAAACTGTCCTGACCGAAGATCAGGCATTTGACACAATTCTGCGCCCAATCATCACTGAAAAGGCCACAATGTTGTCAGAAAACAACCAGATCGGTTTTGTTGTGCCTGTTTCTGCCACTAAGCCTGAAATTAAGGCTGCGGTAGAAATGCTTTACAAAGTTAAGGTTCAGGCCGTAAACACCTCGATCCTCAAAGGCAAGACCAAGATGTTCCGTGGCATTCGTGGTCGCCGTATGGATCAGAAGAAAGCCATCGTCACCCTGGCCGAAGGTCAGAGCGTCGATATTATGCAGGGAGTGTAAGGGTATGGCGTTAAAGCAGTATAACCCGACTTCACCAGGTCAGCGTGGTCTTGTTACCGTAGATCGTTCTTCCCTTCACAAGGGTAAGCCTGTCAAGAAATTGACAGAAGGTCTGACAAAGACTGGTGGCCGCAATAACTCAGGCCATATTACAGCATGGCAGAAGGGTGGCGGTCATAAGCGCAAATATCGTATGGTCGATTTCAAGCGTCGCAAGATGGACATGTTCGCGACTGTTGATCGTATTGAATATGATCCTAATCGCACCGCGTTTATCGCGCTGATCACTTATGAAGACGGTGAGCAGTCATACATCTTGGCGCCACAGCGTTTGGCCGCTGGTGACAAAGTCGTGTCATCAACAAAGGCTGACATCAAGCCAGGTAATGCACTGCCATTATCATCAATTCCGGTTGGTACAATCATTCACAATGTTGAACTAAAAGCAGGGAAGGGCGGACAGATGGCTCGTTCTGCTGGGACTTATGTTCAGCTGATTGGTCGTGACCAGTCTTATTCAATTCTGCGTCTTGCTTCTGGTGAAGTTCGCATGGTTCGTTCTGAGTGCATGGCCACCATCGGTGCCGTCTCCAATTCAGACCAGCAGAACATCAAACTGGGTAAAGCAGGTCGTAGCCGTTGGTTGGGTCGCCGCCCGAATGTTCGTGGTGTTGCGATGAACCCGATTGACCACCCACATGGTGGTGGTGAAGGTAAAACTTCAGGTGGTCGTCACCCAGTGACGCCTTGGGGTAAGCCAACCAAAGGTAAGCGTACACGCAGCAACAAGAAGACGGATCGCCTGATTGTGCGCCGTCGTAAGGCATAAGGGGCTTTATCTATGGCACGTTCTGTTTGGAAAGGCCCATTTGTTGATGGGTATCTCTTAAAGAAAGCCGATGCGGCGCAAGAAAGTGGCCGTAACGATGTGATCAAAATCTGGTCACGCCGTTCAACCATCATGCCACAATTTGTTGGTCTGACGTTCGGTGTTCATAACGGCAATAAGTTTATTCCTGTCTCCGTGACTGAAGACATGGTGGGGCATAAGTTTGGTGAATTTGCACCAACCCGCACCTATTACGGTCACGCTGCTGACAAGAAATCAAAGCGATAGGGTCTATTATGGGTAAGCAATCAAGAGCACGCAGCCTGGCGGATAACGAAGCACGTTCAATCGTTCGTAACCTTCGCGTCAGCCCGCAAAAATTGAATGAAGTCGCTGGTATGATCCGTGGCCAGAAAGCCGATAAAGCCTTGGCTACATTGTCTTTCTCACGTCGCCGCATCGCCATTGATGTTAAGAAGGCACTTCAATCTGCCATCGCTAATGCTGAGAACAACCACTCTCTTGACGTTGATCGTCTGGTGGTGCGTGAAGCCCATGTCGGTAAAGGTCTTGTGATGAAGCGTTTCCGTGCACGTGCACGTGGTCGTGGCGCACGCATCCTTAAACCTTATTCACATCTCACCATTGTAGTTTCTGAAAAAGAGGACGCCTAATGGGACAGAAAATTAAACCAATCGGGTTTCGACTCGGCATCAACCGCACTTGGGACTCCCGCTGGTACGCAGATCGCAACTATGCGTCTCTGTTGCATCAGGATCGTGAACTGCGCGAACATCTGATGGAGCGTCTGAAGTCAGCCGCCATCAGCCGCGTTGTTATCGAACGTCCAGCAGGCCGCGCCCGCATCACTATTTATGCTGGTCGTCCTGGACTGATTATTGGTAAGAAAGGTGCTGATATTGAAACTCTGCGCCTTGATCTGACCAAACGTGTCGGTACTGAAGTCAGCCTGAACATTGTTGAAGTTCGGAAGCCTGAAATTGATGCGAAATTGGTTGCTGAATCAATCGCTCAGCAGTTGGAACGCCGTGTTGCTTTCCGCCGTGCGATGAAGCGTTCAGTCCAGTCAGCCATGCGCCTTGGTGCCTTGGGTGTTCGGATCAACTGTGCAGGTCGTCTTGGCGGTGCTGAGATTGCGCGGACAGAATGGTATCGTGAAGGTCGTGTGCCGCTGCATACCCTTCGTGCCGAAGTTGATTATGGTGAAGCCACCGCCCACACCACCTATGGTGCTTGCGGCGTAAAGGTCTGGATCTTCAAAGGTGAAGTTCTTGAACATGACCCGATGGCTCAAGATAAGCGTACAGCAGAGCAGCAATCTTCACCTGCTCCACGCAACGCATAAGTGAGGAGTTCGGATTATGTTGCAACCTAAACGCACCAAATTCCGCAAAGCGCATAAAGGCCGTATCCACGGTAATGCCAAAGGCGGAACACAGCTGAACTTTGGGGCTTTCGGTTTGAAGGCCACTTCACCAGCACGTATTACGGCGCGCCAAATCGAAGCGGCTCGTCGTGCGATCACCCGTCACCTTCGCCGTTCAGGCCGGGTCTGGATCCGCATCTTCCCAGATGTGCCAGTATCCACCAAGCCTGCTGAAGTTCGTATGGGTAAAGGTAAGGGTAACCCTGAATATTGGGTGGCTCGTGTTAAGCCTGGTCGCATTATGTTTGAAATTGATGGTGTCAACGGAGACCTTGCCACAGAAGCCCTGAAATTGGCTTCAGCAAAACTTCCACTTGATACCCGTGTAGTTCGCCGCTTGGGCGAATAGGAGTGACCGATGGCTATTGTTAAAGCACAAGATCTACGCGCTAAGACGCCAGATGAGTTGAAGTCACAACTCGTTTCCCTGAAGAAAGAAGCGTATAACCTGCGTTTCCAAGGGGCGACTGGTCAGTTGGAAAACCCAGCTCGCATGCGTCTCGTTCGTCGTGAAATCGCCCGTGTCAAAACCGTTCTGGCTGAAAAAGCCTCAGTCAGCGCGTAAGGAGTAGAGATTATGCCAAAGCGTATCCTTCAAGGTGTGGTCGTCAGCGACAAGGGTGACAAAACAGTGGTGGTTAAAGTTGAACGCCGCCTGATGCACCCGCTGTATAAAAAGTTTATTTCAAAATCGAAGAAGTTTTCAGCCCATGATGCTGAAAACCGCTTCAAGGTCGGTGATCGTGTTCGTATTCAGGAATGCCCACCAATTTCAAAATCAAAGTCTTACACTGTCATCTATGAAGATGCCAGTTAAGGCCTGAGCGGGAGAGTCTATTATGATCCAGATGCAAACAAATCTTGATGTTGCAGATAACTCTGGCGCTCGCCGTGTTCAGTGCATCAAGGTGCTTGGTGGCAGTGGCCGTACAACAGCCCATGTCGGTGATGTGATTGTGGTTTCTATCAAAGAAGCTATTCCACGTGGCCGTGTTAAAAAGGGTGATGTTCATCGCGCCGTTATCGTTCGTACCGCGAGTGAAATTAAGCGTCCAGATGGCACTGTTATTCGTTTCGATCGCAATGCTGCTGTTCTGTTGAACGCATCAAATGAGCCGATTGGTACTCGTATCTTTGGCCCTGTTACACGTGAGTTGCGGGCCCGTAAGTTTATGAAAATCATTTCGCTCGCACCGGAGGTGCTGTAATGGCTGTGAAATTCAAAATTAAAAAAGGTGATCAAGTTGTCGTTACAACTGGTCGCGAAAAAGGCAAGACTGGTGAAGTGGTCGAAGTTCGTCCATCTGAAAGCCGTGTTATTGTTCAGGGTGTGAATATGGTCTCTAAGCACGTTCGTGCGTCACAGAGCGGCCCTGGCGGTATTCAGCAGAAAGAAGCCCCACTTCATATTTCAAATGTTGCCCATGTTGACCCTGAGTCAGGCAAGCCAACTCGTGTTGGTTATGACATCAGCAAAGATGGGACAAAAACACGTATTGCACGCCGTTCTGGCAAGGCAATCGGTTAATAGAGGAAGCTGAGATGAAAACGCGTCTAGAAGAACATTATTCGACGGCTGTTCGACCAGCGATGATGGAAAAATTCGGGTATAAAAACCCGATGCAGGTTCCAAAACTGGAAAAGATCGTTATCAACATGGGTGTTGGCGAAGGTGTTCGCGATTCCAAGAAAGTTGATGCGGCAGCCCAGGAACTTGCTGCCATCACTGGCCAGAAGCCTGTCATTACCCGCGCGAAGAAAGCGGTTGCATCATTCAAACTGCGTGAAGGCATGCCTGTTGGCTGTAAAGTAACTTTGCGTCGTGAACATATGTATGAATTCATGGATCGTCTGGTCAATATTGCCCTGCCACGTGTTCGTGACTTCCGTGGGCTGAACCCAAAGAGTTTTGATGGCCGTGGGAACTATTCCATGGGTCTGAAAGAACAGATCGTCTTCCAAGAAGTTGATTACGATAAAGTCGATAGCATCCGTGGGATGGACATTATCGTGGTGACTTCTGCTCAGACTGATGATGAAGCCCGCGAATTGCTTCGCAACTTCCAATTCCCTTTCACAAGTTAAGGCGAGGATAGAGTAATGGCTAAAAAAAGCGCTATCGATAAAAACCTCAAGCGTGCGAAAAAAGTGGACAGCAATGCGTCCCGTCGTGCTCGCCTTAAGGCTATCGTGATGGATCGGTCTCTGCCGATTGAAGAACGGTTTCAGGCCAATCTGAAACTTTCTCAAATGCCACGCAATGGTGCAAAGACACGTCTTCGCAACCGTTGTCAGGTGACAGGTCGTCCCCGTGGTTACTATCGTAAATTGGGCATGTCCCGTATCGCCCTTCGTGATTTGGCTTCATTCGGCCAGGTCCCCGGCGTTGTTAAGTCAAGCTGGTAATAGGGAGGAGTTAAATTATGACTATGAGTGATCCTCTAGGTGATATGCTGACACGCATCCGCAACGGTCAAT
>WTHX01000014.1 GCA_011522975.1 Alphaproteobacteria bacterium
CGGTGTTCAATTGCGGCAGTCATTGGCCTCGGTCTTGACTGATCTTGGGCATATCGTCCATGATTTAGGCCCTGCAAGTGATGAACGGGTGGATTACCCGGATTATGGCGCGGCATTGGCGAAAGCCATGAGATCAGTCCCCGATGCAAGGGGTGTGCTTGTTTGCGGCAGTGGCATTGGTATTTCAATTGCCGCCAACCGCTTTCCATGGGTGCGTGCCGCCCTATGTCATGATGTGACAACAGCAAAATTAAGCCGTCAGCATAACAACGCTAATGTGATTGCATTTGGTGAGCGACTGATTGGTGAAACAACAGCGATAGAAGCGCTAGAAGCCTTTTTGTCGACAGAATTTGAAGGTGGCCGCCACGAAGGTCGCGTTGAGAAACTCAGCACTATCCGTGCTCAAGACTGATTTAGAATAGAGGACATAACCATGAATGAAATGAAATCATTTTTCTCGTCTCATCTGATGGATACAGACCCAGCATTGTATGCGTCACTTGATCAAGAATTGACCCGCCAGCGTGACGGCATTGAATTGATCGCCTCCGAAAATATCGTCAGTAAGGCTGTTTTGGAAGCACAGGGTTCTGTTTTCACCAATAAATACGCAGAAGGCTATCCGGGTCGCCGTTATTATGGCGGTTGTGAATATGTCGATATTGCTGAACAACTGGCGCTTGACCGTTTGAAAGAGCTTTATGGATGTGCTTGGGCCAATGTTCAGCCGCATTCAGGTGCGCAAGCCAACCAAGGTGTTTTTCTCGCTCTGCTTCAGCCGGGCGATACGATTCTTGGCATGTCGCTGGCGGCAGGTGGCCATTTGACCCATGGGGCAGGGCCTAATCTGTCAGGCAAATGGTTTAACGCTGTTCAATATGGCGTCCGCAAAGAAGATGCCCGCATTGATTTTGATGAAGTCCAGCGTCTGGCCGATGAACATAAGCCAAAGATGATTATCGCCGGCGGTTCGGCTTATCCGCGCGTGCTTGATTTCAAGAAATTCCGTGAAATTGCGGACAGTTGCGGGGCGTATCTTCTGGTTGATATGGCGCATATTTCTGGTTTGGTGGCCGCTGGCGCTCACCCAAGCCCGATTGAACATGCCCATGTTGTAACCTCAACAACCCATAAGACCCTGCGTTGTGGCCGTGGCGGCATGATCATGTCCAATGATCCGGAATTGGGTAAAAAGATCAATTCAGCCATGTTCCCTGGCTTGCAGGGTGGCCCATTGATGCATGCTATCGCGGGTAAAGCCGCAGGTTTTGGCGAAGCGATGAAGCCAGAATTTAAAACCTATATCAAAAACGTTATCGAAAACGCACAGGTGCTGTCGGAAACCTTGATCGAATGCGGGTTTGACATTGTTTCTGGCGGGACAGACAACCATATCGTTTTGGTTGATTTGCGCCCGAAAGGCCTGACAGGTAATATTTCCGAAGTAGCGCTGGAAAATGCCCATATGACCTGTAACAAAAACGGTGTGCCGTTTGACCCAGAAAAACCAATGGTTACCTCTGGTGTACGTTTGGGAACACCTGCTGCAACAACCCGCGGGTTCGGCAAAGACGAATTCCGTCAGGTTGGTTTGATGATCGGTGAAGTGCTTGATGGTCTGGCCAGCAACCGCAATGACAACAGTTCAGTTGAAGCGGCCGTGGCAGAAAAAGTACAGAAATTGTGCCGCGCCTTTCCAATCTACTAGATTTAGTATATAAAAGGGCAATCTTGTTGTTGGGAGTATACAACCATGGATTGCCCTTTTTGCGGAAACGCAGATACCCAAGTTAAAGATTCTCGCCCTTGTGAAGATGGGGCCGCTATCCGCCGCCGCCGCCTTTGCGGGGAATGCGACGCGCGTTTCACCACTTTTGAACGTGTTCAACTCAGAGAATTGGTCGTTGTAAAGCGCAATGGCAAAAAATCACCTTTTGATCGCGATAAATTGGAACGCTCGCTCAATATCGCATTGCGTAAGCGTGATGTTGACCCTGAAGTTGTTTCCCGCGCCATCAATGACATGATCCGTAAACTTGAACAGCGGGGTGAGCCTGAAGCCACCACCGAAACTGTTGGTAAATTGGTCATGGAAGTGCTGTCTCGCCTCGATAAAGTGGCTTATATCCGTTATGCCTCAGTTTACCGGAATTTCGCTGAAGCCAAAGATTTTGAAAACTTTGTAGAGAATGAACTCGGCGGTGATTAAACCTGATCCTGCTGAAGATCAACGCTGGATGAGGGCGGCATTACTGCAAGCCCGCTATGCCCTTGGGCAGACTGCTCCTAATCCTGCTGTCGGATGTGTGCTTGTCAATAATGGCGTGTTGGTTGGGCGTGGCCGTACCGCACCAGGCGGTAGACCCCATGCTGAAACAACCGCAATCCAAGACGCAGGCGACCTCGCCCAAAATGCCACCGCGTATGTCACGCTTGAGCCGTGCAGCCACCACGGCCAAACGCCGCCTTGTGTTGATGCGCTGATCACTGCTGGTATTAGCCGTGTTGT
This sequence comes from Alphaproteobacteria bacterium, assembly GCA_011522975.1. Taxonomy (GTDB): domain Bacteria; phylum Pseudomonadota; class Alphaproteobacteria; order Puniceispirillales; family UBA1172; genus JAGWAQ01. Next base: position 2,513 of record WTHX01000014.1, read on the forward strand.
GATCGCCGCTGGTGACCCTGACCCTAGGGTTGCAGGCCAAGGCGTGGCAAAATTACAGGAGGCAGGGGTTGAGGTGACCGAAGGTGTTTTGGCATCAGAATCAGAAGCCATTTTGCAAGGCTATCTTAAAACTCGAATTAAAGGGCGACCATTTGTAACGGTAAAAATCGCCTCCAGTCTTGATGGCAGGATTGCGCTGGCCAATGGGCAATCAAAATGGATCACAGGCCCGCGCACCCGTCATTTTGTCCATTTGCTCCGCAGTCAACATGACGCGATGCTGACCGCCATGGGGACGGTCCGTGCCGATAATCCATCTTTAACATGCCGCTTAGAGGGCTATTCAGGGCGTCAGCCGCTAAGGGTCATCAGCGCCAGTCAAAACAACCTCTCGCCTGATGCTGTTTTGGCGACAAGTTCCGATCAATCGGATGTGCTTGTCTATGCCAGCAAGCCTGCAGACCAGAACGTAAACGACCTTGAAACCAGAATTATAGACGCGAATGAGAAGGGCTATCCTGACCCGCGTTTGATGCTGGATGATTTGGCCCAAGGCGGCATCACTTCCGTCATGGTGGAAGCCGGGGGGCAGTTTATCGCCTCCTTAATGGCGGCAGGGGTGATTGACCGATTGGTCTGGACACGATCAGCAGGGTTAATCGGCGGTGATGGTTTGGCATCAATGGCATCTCTTGGTCTTGAAGATTTGTCGGATGGCCGTATCTTTAAACGTGTAGAAACACGGATGATTGGTGATGATGTGATCGAAATCTTTAACGCTTAGATAGTTTCGCATCAAAACCTTTTTCAACAGAAAGTAAAACCATGTTCACAGGCATTATTACCGCCATCGGATCACTGACCAGTCTTGACCATAAACCTGATGGTGGTGCGCGGGTTAAAATCAAAACCCCTTGGGATTGTGAAAAGATCGATCTGGGCGCATCAATCGCCTGTAATGGTGTCTGTCTGACGGTGGTTGAGCGTGACCGAGATCATTTCAGCGTTGATGTGTCCGAAGAAAGCCTTGCCGTCACCAGCCTGAAAAACTGGGGTGAGGGCAGCGCGATCAACCTTGAACGTGCCCTCGCCATGGGTGATGAGTTGGGCGGGCATATTGTTTCAGGTCATGTTGATGGATTGGCGGAAATCATGTCCATCCGCCAAGATGGCGATAGTTACCGCGTCAGTTTAAAAGCGCCTGATCATCTGGCGCCGATGATCGCCCCGAAAGGGTCTGTCGCCCTTGATGGTATTTCGCTGACAGTGAATGAAGTTGATGGCAATACTTTCGGCATTATGGTGATCCCCCATACATGGACTCATACCACTCTTTGCCAAAATCAAATCGGTGATAAGATCAACCTTGAAGTCGATATGCTGGCTCGTTATGTTGCGCGTATTATTTCCTTTCACGGGGGCCAAGATGGCTGACATCGAATCTTACGAATTATCAACAATTGATGAAATTATCACCGCCGCTAAAAACGGTGAGGTGTTTATCCTTGTTGATGATGAAGATCGTGAAAATGAAGGCGATGTTTGCGTCTTGGCTGAATACGCCACGCCGGAAGCGATTAATTTCATGGCAAAATATGCCCGTGGGTTGATTTGTTTGGCGATGGACCGCAGTCGGGTGGAACAATTGGGTCTGCCGTTGATGCAGAAACGCCACGAATCTCGCCATGAAACAGCCTTTACCGTGTCAATCGAAGCACGTGATGGCGTCACCACCGGCATTTCAGCCCATGATCGGTCACGCACCATCCAAGTCGCCAGCAACCCGCAATATGATGCCAATCACATCACAACACCTGGTCATATCTTTCCGCTGATGGCGCGCGATGGCGGCACATTGGTGCGGGCTGGCCATACCGAAGCCATGGTTGATATCGCCCGTATTGCCGGATCAACCCCCGCTGGCGTGATTTGTGAGATCATGAAAGATGATGGCACCATGGCGCGTTTGCCTGATCTGATCCCTTTTGCCAAAGAACATAACCTTAAAATAGGCACGATTGCTGATTTGATCGCATGGCGGCGCGAACGTGAAACCATTGTCAAACGCGGTGCGGAAACCCTGATTCATTCCAAGATTGGTGGTGATTGGCGGATGATCGTTTATATCAACACCGCCAGTTATGCCGAACATGTCGCCCTGATCAAAGGGGATATTTCGTCCAGCGATCCTGTGTTGGTGCGAATGCATGGCATGAATATTATGACTGATGTATTGGGCGAAACAGGGGCAGGGCGGACTGGTTCTGAAATCCAATCAGCGATGAAAGCGGTTGCTGATGAAGGGCGCGGCGTTGTGGTGATGCTGCGTGAACCCAGCGCCACCACTTTGTCTGATTTAGTTAAACGCCGGTCAGTTGATGATGGATCAGGCGAAGGCCAGATCAGAAATTATGGCGTTGGGGCGCAAATCTTGCTTGATTTGGGCATTACCGAGATGGTTTTGCTGTCAAACACTCAGCGCAATATTATTGGTCTTGACGGATATGGCTTGACCATCGCGGGTTACCAGTCTATCACCCCGACCAGTTAAGGGGATCGCGTCATGACAACACCACTTCGTTTTTTAATTGTTGAGGCCAGTTTTTACACTGATCTTGCTGACGCGCTGGCGGCAGGGGCCATGAAAGCCCTTGATGATGCTGGTGCTGTTTACGATCGCATCTCTGTTCCAGGCGCATTGGAAATTCCGTCCGCGATTGCCATGGCCTCACAACGCCGTGATGCCGCGCCTTATGACGGCTATGTGGCGTTGGGCTGCGTGATCAGGGGTGAGACTTATCACTTTGAAATTGTCTGCAATGAGAGCGCACGCGGGATTATGGCTTTGACCACCGCTGAAATGTTGGCGATTGGCAATGGTATCTTGACGGTTGAAAATGCTGATCAGGCTTGGGAACGTGCTGACCCTGCGCGTAAAGACAAAGGTGGTGATGCGGCGCGGGCTGCGCTCGCCATGGCAAAATTGGCGCAATCTTATGGTCTGTCAGAGGATGATTCCTAATGAGCGGGTTTGATTCTCTTTTTAACGCTGATGACGCCGAAGATGCGGGCGATGCTAATAAACGGCCAAAATCATTGCGTCGGCGGGCGGCATCTCGTTTAGCAGCAGTCCAGACCCTGTTCCAATGCTGGGCCAGTAAAAAAGACCCAACTCAAATTGTCCCTGAGTTCAAAGCGCATTTTCTGCCGCAATTATTGCAAGAATTTGAAATCGCCAGCATTGACGAAGGCCATTACACCAAAATTGTCTTTGGCGCGACCAATGATGCGGATGAAATTGACCAAGCCATTCAACCCTTATTGAGAGATGACTGGACGATTGAACGCTTGGGTGAAGTCGAACGTTCCGTCATCCGCGCTGCCTTTATTGAGTTTAGAGATACGCCCAATATTCCGGCTCGGACAGTGATTACCGAATATACGGCCATTGCCGATAGTTGCGGCGGCGACAGCAATTTTGTTAACGCGATCTTGGATCGTTTTTCGCGAAACTATCGTTCTGTTGAGATGTCAGAGCGCAAGTAACGTATTTGCCGCAGTTTATATGCCTTTAGCGGCAATTATTTCATTGCCTTCACGGTGCTGTTTCATTATATACAACCCTAAGTTTCTAAAGGCCGTTTGCACGGCCTTTTTGTCAAGTGGTGTATTGGCGTCATTTAATCAGCCATTTCACCATTAACCAGAAACAACATCGCAAATTGGGGGCATGTTGTTTCTTCATCCCATCCCAAAGGGTAAATATGATGAACATTGTTGATTTAGCCATTGTCTGCGGCTTTGTTGCGCTTGCATACGGTATCTGGGCGGCTCGTAGCGTCCTTGCTGCCGATGCTGGTAACGCTCGCATGCAGGAAATTGCAGGTGCTGTTCAGGAAGGTGCTCGTGCCTATTTGAACCGTCAGTATTCAACCATCGGTATTGTTGGTGTGATTGTCACCATCATCCTGATGATGACTCTTGGTCAGTTTGTGGCCATTGGTTTTGTAATTGGTGCTGTTTTCTCTGGTATCGCTGGATATATCGGCATGAACGTTTCCGTTCGCGCCAACGTACGTACAACTCAGGCGGCACGCTCATCTTTGACAGGTGCGCTTGATATCGCGTTTAAGTCAGGCGCGATCACAGGCATGCTGGTTGTTGGTCTTGGTCTGTTGGGTGTTGCGATTTACTATCGCGTGCTGAACGGCATGAACCTGAGCGAACGTCAGATTATGGAAGCATTGGTTGCGTTGTCATTTGGCGCATCATTGATTTCAATCTTTGCCCGTCTCGGTGGCGGTATCTTCACCAAAGGTGCTGATGTCGGTGCTGACCTTGTGGGTAAGGTTGAAGCAGGTATTCCTGAAGATGATCCCCGCAACCCTGCTGTTATCGCTGATAACGTTGGTGACAACGTTGGTGACTGTGCGGGTATGGCGGCTGACCTTTT
>WTHX01000080.1:0-1437 GCA_011522975.1 Alphaproteobacteria bacterium
TTCGGGCTGTTCGTGGATCTCTTTTTCCATGAAATGCTGATAACCATCTTTCGAAACCAATCCAGGGCTTGCCGAAGACAGCACTACTTCTCGCTGAGCTTGGTGGTGGTTTTCATCAAAAAGCGTGACGTCATCTTGGGTGATGATGCCGTAATCCCCATCTTTCAGAAAGATAATCCGCCGCGTCATTGACCCCATGGCCATGGCATCAGAGCCAATGTAATTGGCATCTTCCCCCAAGCCCACCGCCAAAGGTGAGGCGTTGCGCGCAATGGCGATCTGATGCGGGTATTGTGACGACATCACTGCAAAAGCATAAGCGCCTTCGATCTGATCCAAGACATGGGCGGTGGCGGCTTTAAAACTATCGGTGGATGCGATCGCATCTTTAAACAGATGGCTTAAAACTTCAGTGTCAGTCTGGCTTGAAAATTCATGGCCATTTTCGATCAGCCTTTGTTTGATCTCTTTATGGTTTTCGATAATGCCGTTATGAACAACCGCGATATCTTGGCCTGACATAATGGGATGGGCGTTTTCTTCTGAAACATGGCCATGGGTGGCCCAGCGGGTATGGCCAATGCCGCAATCGCCTTCTAGGGGGTTGTCTTGCAAAACCGCACCCAAGGCGCGCAATTTGCCGACAGAACGGCGGCGATGCAACGCATCTTGATGCCATGTTGCAATGCCCGCGCTGTCATACCCCCGATATTCAAGCCGTTGCAAGGCTTCATAAAGGGCAGAGGATGCATTGTGATGGCCAATAGCGCCGACGATACCGCACATGATCAGCTCTTTCTTTAACGATAAAACATTATTTGTTTTACGGTTTTTTTGCCGCGCTATCAATGGGCTAAACAAGATCGCGGCTTTTCTTTATGCAACCAAAGGATTATAAAGGGGTATGAGTTTTAAAACGATTATCCTTGCCGCTGGCCAAGGCACACGTATGAAGTCCAACTTGCCTAAACCTTTGCATAAGGTTGGGGGCAAACCCATGCTGGCTTGGGTTTTGGACACGTCATTTGCCGCTGGTGCTGATGGCCAAGTTGTCATCACCCCGAAAGACAGCAACACGATTGATAACTTCATCGCTGCTTATTCTGATATTCGCAAGGTGGATGTTAAAACGGCCATCCAAGACCCACCAAAAGGGACTGGACATGCGGTGGAATGCGCACAAGATGCGCTCAAAGATAATGACGGCAAGGCTTATCAAGGGATCGTAATTGTTGCTTTTGCCGATACCCCTCTTGTCCGCACTGAGACTTATCAGGCTTTAGCCCAAGCGTTAGAAACGTCTGATGCGGCGATTGCGTGTTTGGGTTTCGAGGCTCAAGACCCCACAGGCTATGGCCGTTTGGTGAGAGATGACAATGGACTGTTGCTAAAGATCACCGAAGAAAAAGATGCCAATGATGATGAAAAGAAAATCAC
>WTHX01000080.1:1537-6926 GCA_011522975.1 Alphaproteobacteria bacterium
TGTTGCTAAAGATCACCGAAGAAAAAGATGCCAATGATGATGAAAAGAAAATCACCTTCGTTAATGCTGGCATGATGGCGCTTAGAGCCCCACTGGTTTTTGATCTTCTGGCAGGGCTTCAAAACAACACTAAGACTGGTGAGAAATATCTGACCGATTGCATCGAAGCGGCACGGCAATCGGGCCATAACGTGGTAACCATTAAAGCCGAGCAAACTGAGGTTTTAGGCGTCAATGATCGCGCTGATCTGGCGCAAGCCGAAGCCGTGATGCAAGACCAATTGCGGAAAGCGGCGATGACGGCGGGCGCGACATTAATCGCCCCTGAAACAGTGTTCTTACACCATGATGCTGTCATTGAACCTGATGTGATTATTGAACCTCATGTTGTGATTGGACAAGCGGTTCATATTGGTGAAGGCAGTGAAATCAAGTCCTTCAGCCATCTGGAAGGCGTTAAAACCGGCCCATGCTGTGTCATTGGCCCTTATGCCCGATTGCGCCCCGGCACTAATCTGGGGGAAGGTGTTAAAATCGGCAATTTTGTTGAAACCAAAAATATCACCATGGGGGATTTGTCGAAAGCCAATCACCTGACCTATCTTGGCGATAGCACGATTGGCAGCAAATCCAATATCGGCGCGGGGACAATCACCTGTAATTATGATGGCTTTAACAAACACCGCACCACCATTGGCGATGGTGCTTTTATTGGGTCGAATTCAGCATTGGTCGCGCCTGTCAGCATTGGCGATCGGGCTTTGGTTGGCGCGGGCAGCACCATCACCCGCGATGTTGAGGATGACGCCTTGGTGATTGTACGGGGTGAGACAAAAACATTATCAGGCGGGGCGACACGGCTGCGCCAGAAATATCAGAAAACAAAGGTGTGATAGATGCATTTCGGTGAAATTCTAAGCGCCATGGCAGGCAAAAAAATTGTGGTGGTGGGTGATGTGATGCTCGACCGCTTTATTTATGGTGCTGTCAGCCGCATTTCACCTGAAGCCCCTGTGCCTGTCTTGTCTTATCAAGGGGAGCAATTAAACCCTGGCGGGGCGGCGAATGTTGCTCTTAATCTTGTGCGTTTAGGGGTTTCTGCAACGGTGATTGGCGTTACAGGCGCCGATGAAAATGCCGCCCTCTTGGCCGAAAAATTAGCCGCTGAGCCGCAAATCAAATTAAAAGCCATCACCGATGCCAAAAGACCAACCACCGTTAAAACGCGGTTTTCTTCATCAGGGCAACAAATTCTGAGGGTTGATCACGAAGACGTCGCCCCTTTACCCCAAGCCATTTACAAAAGGCTGCTTTCGGCGGTTCAATCAGCATTGAAAAACGCTGATATGCTGATCCTGTCTGATTACAATAAAGGCGTGATTGACCACAGCACGGCCCAACATATCATCAGCCTGGCCAAAGAGGCAGGCGTGATGGTGGTGGCTGACCCGAAAAAGGCAGATGCCTCTGTTTATAAAGGCAGCAGCCTGATCACGCCGAACATTCATGAATTCAGAAAAATGACTGGGCTGGCTTTTGACCAACATCGCGATATTATCGCCGCCGGCCGAGAAATGGCCCGCCGCCATCGGATCAAATCTGTGCTGGTCACGATGGGGGCTGATGGCATGATGCTGATCAATGGCAAGAAAGAGGCCCACCATATCAAATCCTTCGCGCAATCTGTTTTTGATGTTTCAGGGGCTGGCGATACGGTGATCGCAACCGCCGCATCCGCCATGGCAACAGGCTGTGATCTGAAAACCGCCATCGAGATGGCTAATACAGCCGCTGGGATTGTTGTTGGCAAATCTGGAACCGCCACCACCCTACCCGGTGAGATTTTGGCAAGATCCACTTCCCCTAAACCGCAATCGGAAAGTGATGTTCTGGGTTTGGTGAAACTTTGGCGAGATGCTGGCCTGACGGTTGGCTTTACCAATGGATGTTTTGATCTACTTCATCCCGGGCATCTTTGGGTGCTTGAACAAGCCGCCGCGACTTGCGACCGGCTGATTGTTGGGCTGAATTCTGATGCCTCTACCCGCCGTCTGAAAGGTGACGGCCGGCCTCATCAAAACCAAGAGATCCGCATGGCGGTTTTGGCAAGCCTACCGGCGGTTGATGCGGTGGTTGTATTCGATACCCCGACGCCACTTAAAATTATCAAAGCCATCACCCCTGACCGTTTGATCAAAGGCGGCGATTACAAAGCAGGTGATGTTGTGGGAGCGGATATCGTTAAAGCCCACGGCGGTAAAACCGTTATCATTCCGACCAAGCCAGGGTTTTCAACCACCCGGCTTGGATCGTAAGTTTTAATCGCTCTATCTTAATTATCAAGGTCACGGCCTGCCATAAAGTCTTGATCGATGCCAGGCATAGGCTTGTCATGCAGGACAGATTCGAAAGCCACCAAACGTTTGTGGATCGACAGCAATTCAATAATTGTTGGCCATGAATTGACAATATATTGGAACGAATTGGACACCTGCCCAAAAGCGGTCAGGATCTGTTGCAGAATACCCAAAGTGATTGCCCCTGAAGCGATGGTTGGGATCATGATCAGATAACCAAAAATATTATCGCCCTGCAGATAGAAACTGCGCGCCACATTGAAATACATATAATGGAAATAAAGGCGGAAATAATTGCGCCGCACATTATTGAACAATTCGGTCATGGTTATGGGTTCAGCCCGGTTTGGGTTGTCTTCTCCATAAACCAATTCTTTTCGGAACGCGGCTTCCACCCGCTGATTGCGGAACTCAAGCCCTGGCAATTTAATGCCCACCACTGCCAAAAGCACGGTGCCAAAGATCGACCAGAAAATTGCCGCTGTCAGTAATGGATAAGGAATACTGCCCACCAATGGCAATTCAGCCACATAGGATGACAGGCTAAGCAACACAGGCATAAAGGCAAACAGCGTCATGATGGCATCAACAATCGACACCCCTAGGCCTTCCATAATCCCTGCAAAACGCATGGTATCTTCCTGAATACGCTGGGACGCCCCTTCGACATTGCGAAGCCGCTTCCAATGTTCCAGATAATAATCATTCATGGCATTGCGCCAGCGGAAAATATAATGGCTGACAAAAAAGCGAGTCAGCACAAATACAGCCACCGCCACAAAAGCAATTTCAGCGAATTTGAAGATCAGGATATAAAGATCGGTAGGTGTTACCCCGGCTTCACCAGTCAGGGCATTTTGCACCATATCAAAAAACGGTTTACGCCAATGGTTGATAGCGACAGATACCTGAACACTGAAATACGTGCTAAACAGGATGAGGGCTGAGCCTAAAATCGACCAATATTGCCAGCGGTGGGGGGAGAATTTAAACCAAAACGCCGCAAACAGCCCCACCATCAACGCGTAATAAATATAAAACCAGATGAAGTCAGCGGTGATGAAAAACCCGAGACCAATCACCGGTTCAGCGTCATCAGCAGGCAAAGCAAAACCCAAAGCCTGACCCATTTCAGCCCCCGCAACAAACCAGATGGCCGTGCCAATTGTTGCCCAGATCAGGATGCTAAGCAGGAAAAGTTTAGGCCGTGGAAAAAATGACGCGAACATGAGGTCTGGCTCCGATTAACATTATTCTCAGTCTAAATTCATTAAGCTTTTGGTTTTTGGCAACGTTTGGCTTGCCCCAAAAACCCAGCCTTTTGACGATACTTGGCAATTGTTCTTCGTGCAACGATAATCCCTTTTTCAGCCAGCGCATCGGTTAAGTCTTGATCGCTCAATGGTTGGGCAGGGTCTTCATTCTGGCAATACCCACGGATCAGTGCCATGATCCGACGGCTGGCCACAAGACTGCCATCAGGCTGCGCCACCGATGGGCTGAAGAAATCAGATAAATGCAGCATCCCCCTTGGGGTATCGACCAATTTATCCGCCACAACACGGCTGATGGTGGATTTATGCACGCCCATTTCATCGGCCAAGACAGCCATGGATAAAGGCTTGATCATCGCCTCACCTTCTTTCAGAAATGCCGCTTGATATTGGGTCAATCGCCTGCCGCAATCGAGCAGCATCTCTTGCCGCCGCGCCAAACCTTTGGTCAGCATCCGCGCATCTTCTTGGGCTTTTTTGAACAATAATCTGCTGGCGTCGTCATCAATATCACCTATATCACTGACGTTTGGATCTTTAACCGTAACACTAGGCATCATGCCTTGATTGACCGCCACATCAAAACCATCCTCTGTTGCGGTGATGACCAGATCAGGGTGGAAAATATCACCATTATCTTGGATAAAATCAGCCCCCGGCTTAGGCCGGCATCGCCGTAATTTTGCCAAGCCAGCAGCGGTCTCATCACCCGACAACCCTGCCCGTTGAGCCAAAGTTTCAACCCCATCATGCAGCGCATCAAGATGCGTAAGGATCAGGCGCATATGGCCATCCATCAGCCCCATATCCTCCAATTGCAGGGTTAAACATTCCGCCAAATTACGGGCAAATACCCCAACAGGTTCCAAGGTTTGCAATTGGTTGAGAATACGATTGAAATCTTCTGCGGAAACGCCCCGGATTGTCAGCGCTTGCAACGCCCCGTCTTCGAGCCAGCCATGGGGCGCAAGATGTTCAACCATCAACAGCGCAACAGCGCGATCATCAGGGTTTTTAAAACTCTCCCCGATTTGAGCCATAACAAATGATGCTAAAGTGATAGGATGCTGGCTTTCATGGCTAATGCCGTCAAAATCAAACCCAGCATCTTCAGGTGATTTATGGGCAGGCAGTGATGGCAATTGGACATCGAGAAACGGATTCTCCGCCGCCAAATCGAGGGCAAATTTTCGGATATCCCCCAACCGCATGGCCATTAATTGCAGGGCTTGTTGCAGGCTTGGGGTCAAGGTGAGAGATTGGCCTAGATTGGGGGATAAACGCGGCCCAACCCCTTGTTTGGGCGAGTTTGCCCCAGCCATTAATCCGCCCCATCCTGATCATAGATGACAGCACTAATCACCAAACCCAAGGCAATAAAGACGGTCAAAAGCGCAGTACCGCCATAAGAAATCATCGGCAATGGCGCGCCGACAACAGGGATCATCCCTGTCACCATGGCAACATTCACAAAGACATAAAGGAACATCATGGTGGCGATGCCAACAACCAAGAGCCTTGAAAATCTGTAATTAAGATTTAATGCCAAGCGCAACAATAAAGCGACCATGATGATATATAGCCCTAGAATAAACAGCGCACCAAAATAGCCAAATTCTTCACCGATCATGGTGAAGACAAAATCAGTCTGTTTTTCAGGCAAGTAATTTAAGCGACTTTGACTGCCCTGCAGATAACCTTTGCCAAAAATGCCGCCACTGCCCAGGGCAATTTTGGATTGGGTAATCTGATACCCTG
>WTHX01000168.1 GCA_011522975.1 Alphaproteobacteria bacterium
TCAGGCTTGGCGCGTTGATACGATCGGTGCTGACGGTTGCGGTTCCATATCCCATGGGAAATAAATCCATGTGTCTTGGCTGACTTCGGTGACGAAAGTATCCACCAATGGCCGTCCCGCAGGTTTTGCATAGGCAGTGGCGAAATGGGCTTTCGGCAACATGGCGCGCAGGGCTTTGGCGGTCTCACCTGTATCCACCAGATCATCAACGATTAACCAGCCTTCGCCATCACCGGCTTCAGGTGCTGTTTTTAAAACATTCAACTCGCCTTGGTCTTTTTGGTCGTAAGATGAAATACAGGCGGTTTCAATCAGCCGGATTTCTAATTCTCGGGCGACGATCGCGGCTGGCACCAACCCGCCACGTGTCACGGCAACGATGCCTTTGAACGGGCCTAATTCCAAAAGCCGCCACGCCAGTGCTTTTGATGTGCGGTGTAATTCTTCCCATGAAACGGGAAAAGATTTTTGTGCTTGTGCGGACATGATGCGGCCTCTTTGACGATATGATTTCATCTTTACCAAAATTAAGGCGGGACATTACATAAATTTGCGGCATTTGTCACCGCCGTTTGCATTTCAGCCTATAAGCATGAAGAAATTATTAAGGATCATGACCAAAGGGGGCTTGCCATATGGTTTAAAATTCTCTAAGACCATCGCAACGCGCTCGTAGCTCAGCTGGATAGAGCACTAGACTACGAATCTAGGGGTCGGGAGTTCGAATCTTCCCGAGCGCGCCATTTTCTCCCTTTAAATTTCATATCACTAGCGTTATTCGATCGTTTGGGTGATCAAAACACTTCCCCCTTTTGTTTTTTCAGATTACGCTTTTCTTGTTGATGCCATTTGATTGCGGGGGGCGATGATGGACGCAAGAACGCTGATCAACCTCAAAGATTACCCAATAGACCAAGACGGCCCTGAACGTGATGCGTTGATCACGTCAATTCAACGGCAACTTGATGATGATGGTTGCGCGGTTCTGAAAGGCTTTTTAACCCCGCTTGCTATTGAGATGATGACAGCAGAAGCCTCTGCCGTAGCGCATCATGCCCATCGGTCCTTTAACCGCACCAATGCATATTTCACAAAAGATGACCCAAGCCTGCCCGAAGATGACCCAAGGCGGCGGTTTTTTGACCGGTCAAACGCCTTTATCGCCGCCGATCATTTTAAAAAATCAGGGGCATTGCGAACAGTTCACGACTTCCCTGCTTTTGACCCTTTTATCCAAACCTGCCTTCAGCAAGAGGCGTTCTATCGCTATGCCGACCCATTGGCCGATGTCATTGTCAATGCCGCTGATGAAGGCGAGGGCTTCCCTTGGCATTTTGACACCAATAATTTTACCATCACCTTGGCCATTCAGATGGCGGATGAAGGCGGGATGTTTGAATATGCCCCCAATATCAGGCAAGCCATTAGCGACGGAAAAGGTGAGAATTTCGATGATGTGCGGGATGTGTTGGATGGCTGTTCCGATCAAATCCGGACGTTGAAATTAGAACCCGGGGATTTGCAATTGTTCAAAGGCCGTTACTCGCTTCACAGGGTGGCGCCGTTGAAAGGCCAGACCCCGCGTTATGTGGCGATTTTTTCTTATGTTGAAACCCCTGATATGGTGGGATCACCCGAACGCACCAAACAGCTCTATGGGCGGGTTCTGCCCATCCATCTTGAACGGGCTGGCCTGAGGGGTGATCATTATCTTGATTAATTGTCATGCCATCCAACCCAGACCATGATCGCTTGCCTTGATATGTATAACTGGCCAGAAAGCCGTGATGCGTTTGATCGGCTTTGGCAAGATTGCCGTGATGGGTTGCGGGAAAGCGGGTTTGATGCGCCTCAAGATTTATCCCATGATGGAGAAGACTTAGCCGCCGCCGCCCAAGACGGGCGCCTGATTCTGGGGCAGGTTTGCGGCATTACCTTTGCCCGCGCCAATCACAGCCAGCCGACCTATAAACCTTTAGGGGCATTGATCGGGGGGGCATTGATCGGCGCCGATGGCAATGGGCCAAGCGGCTATTACACCTCCGTCG
>WTHX01000064.1 GCA_011522975.1 Alphaproteobacteria bacterium
TTGTTGCCCTGACCCTGATAAGACAATCAGCCGATAAACAGACTGTTAGCGTCCTGAACCTTGGCAATCCGGATGTCATTTTGATGGGCGATAATGGGCCGGTCAGCTTTATTGCCTCGCAAGGGCCAGCTATCGGTATATTACCTGCAGACTATTACGCTGGACTATCCGAGGACCAGCATACCTTAAACAATAAGCGATTATATGTTTTTACAGATGGCGTTTTGGATGCCCAGCTCGAAGGCCGACAGGCTGAATTTGCAGATAGTGCAGAGGTAGGCCAGTTTCTGAGCGAGCTTGAACAAAGCACGCCAGACAAACCGCTTGAGAAATTGATCAAAATGGTCCGGCAACAAAAGCAGATAGATGATGTTACCATTGCCTGTTTCTGCGCCAAAGCCCGAGGCAGATAGGACAAGCTAAATATGTCCAAAACCCTCGATATAGATTTTGTTTCTGCCTTTGACATCGCTGTTTTTAGCCTGGATAAAAATCTGGTAATCAGCGAAGTAAATACATCATTTACAACAAAATTTGGAGTGGTTACAGGCAAGTCTATCGCCGATATTAGCGATGATTTTTCCGAAAAAAAACTTGCACGCAAGACCGCTGCCAGACAGGTCTACAAATGTAAAATCGCTACTGCCGATAGTACAAAAACGCCCTATTCCGTAGCGGTTAAATTTTTTCACGACAGCTATGTTGGCTTCGCGGTAGAGGCCTCGGATAGCGCAAAGGCAGAAGCCATGCTCGCCAGCTATAGCGAGATGATGGAAAAACAGAATAAAATCCTAAAAGCAGAGAAGAATCAGGCAAGAAGTTTGCTGAACAGCTTGCTGCCTTTAAACATGGCTGACGAGCTAACTTCCCTTACCGGATCTGCCCCGAAGAAATTTGAAAATATCGGAGTGTTTCTTGTCACCCTGCCTAGCCTGAACACCCTGCCCCATGATTTTTGTGAGCCGGCTATATTTTCAGAACTTGACGTGCTGTTCACCTGTTTTGATCTGCTTGCTGAACGATATGAGTGTACACCATTAAGCAAAGCTGGCACTTCCTATCTTGCGGTAAACAACCTGAATGAAAATAGCGCTGTTCCGCAGGATATTTGTTGCGAGCGCTTGGCAAATTTTGCTCTGGATTGTATCGCTCTGATAACGCTGCGCGCTTTGACACGTAAGGTGCCTGAAATTGCTTTGTCCTGTAAAATTGGTCTGCATATTGGCGATATGATGATCGGCATTATCGGTAAAACGCAGCTTTCATTTACCGCAATTGGCCCAGGGTTAAGCCACGCTGAGGAGGCGGCACATCTGTGTGAATTGATGCAGGTGGGATGCAGTCCTGCCTTTTACCAGCACAGCAACCTGGCCCCCTATATCCAAATTGAGCCGTGTGCAAGCCAAGCCTCTGCGCATCAAGAGGTAGCTAGCCAAAAACAGCGATATATTCTGAATCCCGATTTTGGTAACCGGGATTCCAGCCAGCTGGAGGAGATTATTTTACGCGCAAAAACCCTGAAACGAAGCCGCTAGAAATCACCTTACACCATCGCTGAAAATAAAAATCTTTAGGCGGATTCAACTTTAAAGAAACTATCAAATTTTAATATCCTCAGAACATTCATTAGCGCAGCAGACGGGTCAACCAGACGCACAGATGCCCCGGTTGCCGCCAGCTGTTTATACGCCATGATAAGACAGGCAACCCCACTGGAATCAATGTAATCCAGCTCCGAAGAATAGATGATAAGGTCAAGATTTGTTGGCGCTTTGCTAAGTGCAGCTCTCAGATCAGAACTTGATGAAATATTAATATCTCCGATTAGGGTCAATACTGTACCTGTTGCGTTTTCTTGTATTTCAAAACCCATCTTTGCATCCTCTGCTGAATATAACTCGATAATTTTCTTGTTTCTTCTGCTGTATAAAATCCTGCTTTCCAGCACAAGTCAAAGCCTGACTTTCGGTTTAGGGCTTTTTGATTAGGGTTTTTTAATATAAAAGACGTAGGAATGTCAGTTTTAGGT
>WTHX01000162.1 GCA_011522975.1 Alphaproteobacteria bacterium
GCCTATCCCGGGCTTGAAACAAATCTTGATGAAAAAGTCGTGGCTTTGGTGGCATCCCTGACCGGGCGTAATGACCGGATTAAGGTTGCTTTTGGCACAGAAGCAGGCTTGTTCACCCGTGATTTGGGCGTGCCAACCGTTGTTTGTGGGCCGGGGTCAATGGCGCAAGGCCATAAGCCAGATGAATATGTCAGCCTAGAACAATTGACGGCTTGTGACGCGATGCTGAATGCGCTGAACGCGCGATTGGTCGAAGGGCTTTAACCGCTTTACTCTTTGGCTTAATTCATCAGCCTCATTCATCGCCGGGCACGCCATAACTGGGGGCGGCATCAGGCTTAAGCGCGCGGGTGACATAATCCGCCATTTGCGGTTTATAAACATCCCAAGCATTTGCAATCGCTTCAATGGGGCAATCTTCTGTCCAATCACAGCGCAATTCAGCCAAAGGCCAGTCTTGTTCATCGACCAGCAACATACCCGCGGAATGGACAGGCCCTGCTTCACCGCCAGCGGTGAGGGCGGCACGCATGGCGGCGATCAAGCGATCCCCCAAATGACCGGTCGCGTGATGAAACGCTTCAACCATGGCTTTGGGGACTTGATCATTGGCCAAAAGATTGCCCGCCGCTGCCGCATCTTGCGATTTAAACTCGGTATGAATCCCCAGTGAATTTTCACCGGAATGAATGGCGGTATTGCCATGGCGATCCACCGCCAGCAATTGCCGAAAAGAGGTGTATTCTGCACCAGCAATAACCGCCGCCACCGCTTGGTCTGCTGTATTTCCTGCTGCCATGGCGGCAAGGGTTTTGCCGCCCAATCGCGGGTCGGTGACATTCTGGCTCGCCACCGCGCCGACACCTGCTTGGGCATAGGCACAGCGTGCCGCCACCGCTGGTGATGATGATGACACGGCCATACCAAATTGCCCTGTTTCAGCGCAGCGCGCCACAATCGAAAATGTCATGATTTATGCCTCGTCTGGGATGACGGCGGTGGCGTCAATTTCCACCAACCATTCCGGGCGTGCCAAAGCCTGAACCACCAGACCTGTACAGACTGGATGCACGCCTTTAATATATTCCCCCATGGTGCGATAGACCGCCTCACGATGGCGAACATCAGTGATATAAACCACCAGTTTCACCACATGAGTCATGTCGCCGCCTGCTTCGGTCACCAATTGCCGAATATTCTGCATGACTTTATGGGTTTGTTCCGATGGATCATGGCTCTCGATATTCTTGGCATCATCCAGATTTTGCGGGCATTGCCCCCGCATCCAAACCGTCTTGCCGCCTTGGGTGACAACCGCTTGGCAAAGGTCATTGTCCAGATTCTGTTCCGGATAGGTTTCTTTGGTGTTGAATTTGCGAATGCGATGATGCGCCATAATATGCTCTCTTATGTTAATTTACTTAAGGTGAAGATGCGCTCTCAAGCGCTTCATGTGATTATCCAATTGCCCAATTTCAACATCTGGATTTTGCAGACTGTTTACCACCCTTGCCAGACCATGGGCATGGCCTTTCTTGGGGGAAAGACAAGCGGAGGTGATATGCCCCACAACGCTTTCACCATCAAAAATCTCTGCCCCTTGTTGCGGAATCCACTGGCCTTCAACATCAATGGCAACGGTTTGGTGGCGGGGGTTTTTCTGGTCAGATTCGCAAGCGGCGCGGCCAACAAAATCACGTTGTTTTTTCGCCAAAGGCACGGTGAAGCCTAAACCTGCAACAAAAGGTGTTTGGTGGCTGTCAAATTCTGCCCCTGCGGCGGCCAGCCCTGCTTCGAGGCGGCATAACTCCAGCCCTTCCAATCCCATGGGCAACATCCCATGGGGCGTGCCGGCATCAAGGATCATCTGCCAGATGGCGGGCGCATCATCAGGGCTGCAAAACAACTCAAACCCTGATTGGCCGGTATAGCCTGTGGCAGAAACAATGGCGGTCAGACTGCGGTCATGGGCGGCTTGCGCATGGGTGAAATTAAACGGTTTTAATTCGTCTATATTTGGCCATGTCTCAGGGCTGAGAAATAATGGGGCGAGGATAGATTTTGCCTTCGGGCCTTGCACCGCCATATTGGCCAGATGAGCGCTGGTTTCGCGGATCACAACATTATAGTGATGATCTTCGGCAAGGCTTCTGAGCCAATCGCCAGCCTTTTCATTGCCGCCCGTCCAGCGGAATAGATTTTGGTTCAGGCGGAATAAAATGCCGTCGTCGATCACCCCGCCATGGTGGTTCAACAGCGTCGAATAACCGCAACGCCCAACATCAAGGCGGCTGATATCACGCGGGAAAGCGTAATCAGCAAAAGCAATGGCATCAGGCCCTGCGATATCAAATTTCCGCAATTGTGAGAGGTCTTGGATGCTGGCGGCATCCATGGTCGCCCAATATTCTTCAACCGGCCCATGGCCATTGAACTTGGCAGGAATCCAAACATCTTTGGCGGCGGTGAAATGGCGGGTCAACGGTTCAGTTGCGGGGGCAAGGGGGGATGGACGTGTCATGACAGGCAGACTCCTGACGGAAGTGCGGAAACTTGATTGGCGGCTGAAATCTTCGGATTGATCATAAAGGCGGATTTGAATATCGGTGGGATTCCAGCCATTGATCGGCGATAGATCATCAGCACAGGATGTCGAAACACAGACCAGATCTGTCATCGCCCGCATCAAAATATAATCCCCAGGCCGTGACCAGCCATCATCCGATCGGATTACCCCGCCATGGGCAATTTCAGTGTTATAGAAAAAATTAATCGCTGGCCAAGATGCGCGGCGGGCAACATCATAGGCGGCCATTTCATGGCTGATATTGTCCGAACAATTGTCATGGTCAGGGTAGCCCTGAAGGTGATAGGTCCGCGCTGTACACGCATGGCCAAATGTATCATGCCGCCCGCAAGTGTCTTGGACAATTTCAACCAATGGAGTCAGGTCTTGGTCAAAGAATTTAGATGCCATCCCCGGCTGTGGATAGGCATGACCGATCATTGATCGTGTCGCGGTGGAATCGATAAACCGTTCCATCCCGCGATCAAGGGCGGCGGCGGAGAAGGCGAGAAAATCAGTGCATTGCCGGCCTTGGCCATCAATGATCTGGATATAATCCCCTGCTTGGACACGGTATGCCCGGCCTCCAGCGGCAGGGATGGTTAATTCATCTTTGGTCATGGCCAATGGGTCAGGCAGATCAAAATAATTTTGGTTTTGCCGTGATGCCTTAGCCAAAAACACATCCAAAGGCCCGGGCGGGATTTCAGCCCCATCATCACCCCCATCGTCGTTATGGCTGATAATGATCGCCATAGAAGGGTTCAGCGCGGTGATTTCGATTGGTGAGTGATGGGCGGTTAAAACAATGGGGTCATTCAACCCTTGGGCGATTTTAAATTGCTCAGGGCTCAGCACAGTGGCCAATTTGGCGGCCAAATCACCTGTGAATGGCGCGGTCGCCATCCCATCAGGCAGACTCAATTTTTTTTGAAGATTATCCCCGCTGACAATCAATGTGATGGGCTGACCACCTTCACGGTCTTCGATGCTGATCGTGTCTTGTGGGTGGAGGTCAAGCGCAAGGGCGGCATTGGCATTGACCACCAAGGTTTGATGCCCGGGGCGATAAATAAACGCATCCCGCCACATGCTGCCTTGGCCTGCGAATTTTTGACCCAATAGATTGATCTGGTTCTTTTCAGCCATTTTCAGTCGCCATACCCTGCCCCTAAAATTATCAGGCTTAAACAGCCTACAATAGCCATGATAAAAGAAAACAAAAATCGTTTCGTTCGGGGCTGTTTTCAGGCATGGTAAATATATCGATTAGGGGGCGTCATGACCAATTTTGCAAAACCGTTTACGCAACAAGAAGCGATCCCGCAAGGAGGGATTGATCGGGCTGTTGAAATTCTGCAAACAGGCCGCCTGCATCGCTATAATCTGGCGGAAGGCGAGACATCCGAAGCAAGCCTGTTGGAACAAGAATACGCCCAATATCAAGGCGCGGATTATTGCTTGGCGTGCACTTCTGGCGGTTATGCGATTGCGCTGGCGCTGAGGATTTGCGGGGTTAAGCCCGGCGATCAAGTGCTGGCCAATGCCTACACGCTGGCGCCAGTGCCGGGGGCGATCCATAATGTTGGCGCGTCTCCTGTATTGATTGAGATTGATGACAATTATCATATTGATTGCGATGACCTAGAGGCCAAAGCCGTGGCGTCAGGGGCTAAGGTATTGCTGCTGTCGCATATGCGGGGGCATATCGCGGATATGGATCGTATTGTCAGCATTTGTGATGCCCATGGCATTACGCTGGTCGAAGATTGCGCCCATACCATGGGGGCGACGTGGCGCGGCATAAAATCAGGGAATTTTGGTAAAGTCGCGGCGTTTTCCACCCAGACGTATAAACATATGAATTCAGGTGAAGGCGGATTGCTGACCACCAATGATGCTGAATTGGCGGCGCGTGCCGTGGTGTCTTCGGGGTCATATATGCTTTATGGCCGCCATGGCGCGATCCCTGCCGAAGACGTTTTCCAAAAAGTCCGATTGGAACAGCCGAATTATTCAGGGCGGATGGATCATCTTCGGGCGGCTATTTTGCGGGCGCAATTGCCCAATCTGGATCAGAATATCGCCCGTTGGAACAGTCTTTATGACCGGCTCTATGCGCGGTTTGATGCCATGGATGGCGTCACCATCCCCAAACGCAAACAACATGAGGCTTATGTCGGCTCGTCTATCCAATTCCGTGCCGATGGGTTGTCGCGGGATGCTATCCCTGATTTTCTTGCGCGCTGTGCCAAGCGCGGGGTCGAATTGAAATGGTTTGGTGAAGATGAACCGAAAGCCTTCACCAGCCGCTATGACTCATGGCATTATATCAAAGACATTCCGCATCTGCCCAAAACATTGGAGGTCTTATCCAAGACGATTGATATGCGGGTGCCGCTGACCTTTGATTCCCAAGATTGTGATGTGATTGCTGATATTATCGCCGATGAAATGCAACAAACCTGAACCAAAAGAAAAATACCCCAAAGAAACCAAAGGAGGTGGTTATGGTCTTTGCTCAAGCCGAAGTTGACCCATCAGGGCAGGTGGTGACATTAACCCCTGCTGATAACAATCGCGCCGCCGTCCGATTCCATGCCATATGGCTGCGCGATAACGCCCCTGACCCGGACACGAAATCACCCAGCAATGGTCAGCGTTTGATCACCCTGCATGATATCCCGAAAGACATTGCCATCACCGCCGTGGTGATCGAAGATGAACAGGTCAAAATCAAGTTCAATGACCGTGATCTGGTGGTGGGGTATGACCCATCATGGCTGGCCGCCCATGCCTATGACCGCGCCAATGAAGGGGAGGGGTTGTGGTTTAACCCCGGGCTGACGTTATGGGGGGCGGATGCGGATATGCCCGAGGCAGATCATGATGATGTGATGGGGCAAGATGCCGCCAAACGTGATTGGCTGGATGGGCTTTATCGCTATGGTTTCGCGAAATTAAACAATGGCCCCACGGAAAGCGGCACTTTGCTGAAGGTTGCAGAGGCTTTCGGTTATGTGCGGGAGACCAATTACGGCAAATGGTTTGAAGTCAGAACCGAAGTGAACCCTGTTAATCTGGCCTATACAGGCATGGGGCTGCAGGCTCATACCGATAACCCCTATCGTGACCCCGTGCCAACAATGCAGATTCTTTATTGCCTTGAAAATGCCGCCGAAGGCGGCGACAGCATTGTGGTGGATGGCTTTGCCTGTATTCAGCGGCTGATGGAAGAAGACCCTGAAGCGGTGCGGTTGCTCAGCCAATATTGCGCGCGCTTTGGGTATCACGGCTCATCGGGTGTGGCCTTGCAATCCCGCCGCCCCATGATCGAGGCCACCCCAGATGGTGAGGTGATTTGCATCCGATTTAACAACCGCTCGTCTTCGGCCTTCACCGATATTCCGTTTGACGATATGGCGGCGTATTATCAGGCCTATCGGCGGTTGGGGGAATTGATTGATGACCCTGAAATGCAGGTCAGTTTTAAATTAGAGCCAGGGCAATGTTTTATTGTCGATAACACCCGGGTTTTGCACGCCCGCAAAGGCTATACTGGCGCGGGCAACCGTTGGTTGCAGGGCTGTTATCCTGATAAAGATGGGTTGATCTCAACCCTGTCATCTATGAGGAATTAGACGGGGAGGAATTAGGCGGTATCATCATGACAGCACAAGATCAAAACCCAAAAATCGCTGAAACCTTGGCGATTATCGAAGATATTTTCATCAACCATGGCAGCCAAGATTATTTAGGCGAAGATGTCACCATGGCGGAACATATGATGCAGGCGGCGCATATGGCCGAATCCCAAGGCGCGGATGACCTGACCATCACAGGGGCGTTGCTCCATGATATTGGGCATTTTACCTCGGCTTTTGGGACATTCACCATGGAAGACACCCATGACCGTTACCATGAAAACGCAGGCGCAACGGTTTTAGAAGGCCTTTTCCCCGAAGCGGTTGTCGCCATGGTGCAACATCATGTGGCGGCAAAACGCTATCTTTGCGCGACGGACCAGCGCTATTATGATGCCTTGTCGGATGCCTCGAAACATTCGCTGAAATTGCAAGGCGGGCCAATGACGGCGGATGAGGCTTCCGCCTTTGCTCAAAACCCCCATCTTGAGCGTATTTTAACGGTTCGGCGTTGTGATGATGGCGGCAAGGTCAAAGGCCAAGACACGCCAGCATTGGGCCATTTCCTGAACATTGTCGAACGTGTGTTGCAGGATTATTACCGGG
>WTHX01000105.1 GCA_011522975.1 Alphaproteobacteria bacterium
AATTTTGGAGATTAAATCATATTGCGGCGAAAAACCTGATTACAAAATTAGAATAACACGTTTAATAATAAAATATAAAGATTTCACCGATATAACAGGCAAATCATGGTAGATTTAAACCATCTTTATCAGGAACAAATCCTTAATTACGCGCGTCAGGCGCGTCAATCTAAGCCGATTGCCCATCCTGATGCCACCGCAAAGATGCTGAACCCCAGTTGCGGTGATGAGGTTTCAATCGCTTTAAAACTGGATAGCGGCAAGATTTCGCACCTCTCCGCCAAGACCAAAGGATGCGCCATTTGTGAAGCCTCAACAGGATTTGCCCTAAGCGCATTAATCCAAATGGATGAAGGCACCGCCCTTAAAATGCCCCAAAAGGTAGAGGATGCCCTGACCCAAGAGAAGGATATGCCACTCAGAGGGGGAGAGGCGTTTCACCCTATTCGCGCATTTAAATCACGCCATACTTGTGTTCTATTGGTCTATCAAGCTGTCGCCAAAGCCATCAACAACAAAAGAATAATAAAATAAAACCAAAGAAAACTTGAAGAATAGCGGTAACTTGCCCTAAATTAAGGGTAGTATTTTTTCCAGCAGTCGTGACTTTATGCTGACTTTTGAAACACATAATATCGAACCTGCGCTTGGCGAGTTGGCAGAAGCGGCGTGCCGTTATTTCCATGACCGTCTGATCGCCCCCGATCGGCGGGGGGAAGTCACTGTCACCATCCGTTTGGTCTCCAACAGTGTATCGGCTGACAACACCCAGATGGGGCTTCAGCGCCGTGATATGCTGGCCATCAAAAAACGCGGTAAGCCTACTCCACCAGATCAATTTGATTGTGTTGTTCAACGTCAAAATGACGTGTTGGAAACGATGTTGAAATTGGCCCATGAATGGATTCATATCGCGCAAGTCGCATCGGGCCGATATATGCTCTTGGGCAAAGCCCCTGCCCCGGGCAAGCCTGAAAAATTCACCGCCCAATGGCTTGGGGTTAAAATTGGTTTGATTGATCAAATCCCCTACACCATCAGGCCATGGGAATTAGAAGCCCATGAATGGCAGCATAAATTGGTCAGCGAATTTGTTGATCGTTTTGATTTGGATGAGGCGGGATGATGGAACAACTCGACCTTTTCATCGAACAGTTTTATGCCCTGCCGCAAGTCGCTAGTGTCGTCAACAGCAGTGGGATTTTGCGGCTGGCGGTGTTGCAATATGGCAAGCCCTTATTCTTAATCACCTGTGCCTTTTTGTTCTTAGTGACCATCTTGGTGATCTCTCGGCTTAAACCAAAAAAAGGCCGACCCAAGAAAATCAAAGAACCCAAAGTCAAAAAAGTCAAAGCCGCCAAGCCTGCCCGCCGCCAGAAAAAGCCAGCAGGCACGCCTAAATCTGTCATGAAAAATCTGGCAAAAATCCCTGACAGCCCCTTGCCGCTTTACCCTGTTGCTGACAAACGCAAGCCTTTGTCGATTGATGATAGGGTTGGTGATGGTGACCCTGCTATCGCCATCATGCCTGTGGTTGATGATCACAGTTTGATCGCGGATCTAGACAACCCTGCAATGGCTGAGGATGCGCCAAAACCTGTGATGGCGTCTCAACCTGTGCAGTCTTTCACTCTTGACAGCGCAACCGCCGCCGCTATGACCGGCGCAGTTAAAGACCCTGCTCCAAGCAGCGATGAAGACTTTATCATGCCAGTGGCAACCGAAACCGCGATGGATGACCACGATGATGATTTGATGGATGATTTTGAAGATGATCCTGATCTGAATATCAATGCTGATTTCGGGGCTGATTTCGGGGCTGACTTTGGTGATGATCACAGCACTGATCTGGCTGAAGATTTTAATGACGCTGACGGCATAATTGACGATGATTTTGAAGATGGTGATGAGGTTGATGATTTCGCACCGCTTTATGAACCCGAAGAAACCGCAAGCCCCAAACATGAAGTCACTGTCGATATATCGCCCATTGGTGGTGATGACTTTGATATGCCTGTTGGGTCTTTCGGTGGTGGTGGCACCAGTGACGATGACGCGCCTGAAACTGGCGGTCTATCGCCTTCAGCCCAGCAAAAATTGGCTGAACTCAACGAACGTGGCACCACCTGATCATCGACTTTACGATTGGTTTTTCGCCTTCCAATCTGCGATGGCCTTTTCCAAGTCATCCAATTCGCTGCATCCCAACCAACAAATCTTATCCAACCGCTCACGCAGGGCTTCGGCATCGTCAATTTGATTAAGGGTCAGGTATAACTCGCCCATATATTCCAAGGCTTGCTTATGTTTCGGGTTGATCGACAACGCCTTGGTATAATGCTGTTCCGATTGGTCATAACGGCCAATTTTTCGGGCTGAAAACCCCAGCATATTATGCAAATCAGCATTACCGGGCTCAGCGCCAATCCCAGCCATCAGGCGGTCATAAGCCGATTGATAATTCTTATTTTTAATATCTTTCTTCGCCGCAATCATCAGGGCTGAATCAGATGTGGTGGATGAATAATCCCCTGCTGACCACGCCGGTTGAATAGGCATTACGGCGCTTGCCATCACTAAACTTGATGCCAAAACACTGGCAGCAATAAAAGGTTTTAATGAAATTGGCTTCGATCGGGTTTTCATGTTGGGGGTCATGATCACTCACTTTCATTTTGGGTTGGAGTTATTTTCCTTTCCAGACAGGGTCACGCTTTTCTGCAAAAGCCTTCGCCCCTTCTAGATTATCGTCACTGTCATAGAGAATATCGACCGTTGATAATTTCCTTTTGGTGATGCGGTTCATCATATCTTGGAAAGTTTGGTTTTCCGCATCGCGCACCACTTCTTTGATGGCGGCGAAAACCAATGGCGGGCCTGCCGCCAAATCACGCGCGATAGAACGCACATGGTCCATTAAATCATCTTGCGGCATGACGGCATTGACCAACCCATGATGCAAGGCTTCTTGGGCATCCATCCAACGGCCTGTGAACAACATTTCCATGGCAACATGATGGGGAATGCGTTTTGGCAATTTGACGGTTGCCGCATCAGCCAATGTCCCAGCTTTAATTTCAGGCAAAGCAAAACTAGAATGGTCACTGCAATAGATCATGTCGCAAGACAGCGCCAATTCAAATCCGCCGCCAACAGCCATGCCATTAACCGCCGCGATCACAGGTTTATTCAGCCCGCGCAATTCTTGCAAACCCCCAAAACCGCCAACACCGTAATCACCATCAACCGCATCGCCATCTGCCGCGGCTTTTAAATCCCAACCTGCACAGAAAAACTTTTCACCCGCGGTTGAGACAATCGCCACCCGCAATTCAGGGTCGTCACGAAATTCTTTGAACACTTCGCCCATTTCGCGGCTTGTTTTAAGATCAATCGCATTGGCTTTCGGGCGATCGAGTTCAACCTCAAACACTGCACCATCACGTTTTGTTTTGATCACTTCAGTCATATTCATCTCCTTATGATGACTTAGCCCAGCGGATTAATGCGTCAACCGCAACCGCCCCCTTACCCGGTTCTTGGGTGTCGCGGTTTACGGGCCTGACCATGACAGGGTTTATATCCATTTCAATAAGTCTGTCTTGATGGCTTAGGGCAAATTCCTGCACCGCCATGATCAAATCAATCAAGGCGTCACGGTCACCTTTCGGCTTGCCGCGATACCCTGCCAGTAAAGCCGCCACCATGGTGCTGTCAATCGCATCCGAGAGATCATCACGGCTTGCGGGCATCATCACCAGCGCAGTATCGCGGGTTAATTCCGCCAAAATACCGCCCAGACCGATCACCAGATGCAGCCCCAATAAAGGGTCACGCGCCACACCGATGATGACTTCTGCAATGCCATCATCGATCATGTCTTCCATCAAAACAGGTCCTGATGGGGCCAGGTCTTGCCACGCCGCTTTGATGGCATCACCCCCTTTGATGTTCAGCCTGACGCCATCTTTTTCTGTTTTATGGGCGGCGGTGGTGATCTTCATCACCAATTTACGGTCTTGGCCAAACAGAAGGGCGTCATCAAGGCGTGTTGCCACTATCCCTTCAGGCACGGCAACGCCCGCATCGGCCAGCAATTGTTTGGCGTCACGTTCGCTCAGGTTTTCCATATCACCATCAATAGGGTTGAGCCCCACAGGGGAATAATCACTCGCCTCACGTGCATTAAATTGGCTGGCTTGATGCGCCGCCGCGATTGCTGTCAGCCCAGCATCAAATCCGCGTAATGGCGCAATCCCCTGCGCCATCAACCATGACGCGATATGGGGCGGCAGCAATTCGGGCATACTAGCCAGAACCACCGCAATTTTGCCTGTTGTTTTTTGAGCATCTGACCAAGCCTCAATCGCCAATTGCCAATCTTCAGCCCGTCCCAATTCTTGTCTTGGGAAATCAATAATCAGGATGCTGACCTCTTGGTCGGCTTGCATAGCGGCGGTAAAAGTTGCGGTCAGACGTTCACGGTCTCCCCAATCAAATGTGTGGTAATCGAAAGGATTGCTTACTGTCACCAATGGGTTGACCGTCGCCCTGATTGCAGCACTGGCGGAATCGCTCAATGGCGGCATCGTCAGCCCATGGCGTTCAGCCGCATCAGCGATTAATGAAGCCTCCCCCCCTGAACAGGATAGGGTGAGGATGCTGGCGTCATTAACTTTGCCAAAAAGATGCAGTAAGGACAGCGTCTGCAGAAAGCCATCAACACTTTCAATCACACCAATACCGAGCCGCTTCAGAAACGCCAAAGACACGTGATGCGCCCCGGCCAAAGATGCGGTATGCGAAAAGGTCATGGCTTGCGCGCCTTCGGATGCCCCTGCTTTCATCGCCACCAAAGGCTTGCCGCTGGCTTTAGCACGTTTAACGGCTTCTGCAAAAAAATCAGCATCACGGATGCCTTCAATATGCAGGCCAATAGCAGTGACTCGATCATCAGCCGCCACCGCATCAATCAGTGCCGCCATCCCGATCATCGCTTGATTGCCCAAGGTCAGCATATAAGCAATAGGCAATCCAGCCGTTTGCATTGTCAGGTTAATCGACAGATTGGATGATTGCGTGATGATCGCAACACCGCGATCAACCCGCGCCCCACCATGGACATCAGGCCATAACAACGCGCCATCAAGATAATTGATCATGCCATAACAATTCGGGCCTAAGACTGGCATTTCGCCAGCGGCAGCCACCAATTCGTCTTGCAGGTCAGCGCCATCATCAACTTCAGCAAAACCAGAGGCAAAAGCCACCACCCCACCAGCCCCCATGGCTGATAACTCTTTAACCACATCAACAGACGCATGGCGATTAATCCCCAAAAACACCGCATCAGGTGCTTCAGGTAAAGCCTCTAAAGAGGGGTAGGCTTTAACGCCTTTAATGTCTTCGCGGGTGGGGTGGACTGGCCAAATTTCCCCTTCAAACCCCATATCAAGGCAAGAGACAATCACCGCTTCCGCCCAGCGTCCGCCCATCACCACGATATGCCGGGGGCGCAACAGACGTTGCAAAGCGTCTTGGTTAAAAGTTGCTCTATCACGAGATGCTTTATTGGGCTTGGTCATGGCCAGACCTTTCAGGCTTAGCCACCAAGGCGGCGCAGCATATCACGGCTGATGATATGGCGCTGGATTTCAGACGTGCCATCCCAGATCCGTTCAACCCGCGCATCACGCCAGAACCGTTCCAGCGGCAAATCAGCCATCAGCCCCATGCCGCCATGAATCTGGATCGCTTCATCAGTGACTCTTGCCAGCATTTCGGAAGCATAGAGTTTCGCTGATGCAATCTCGCGATTGGCTTCCAGCCCTTCATCAAGCCGCCATGCCGAGGCCAGTGTCAACCAATCGGCGGCGTCAATTTCAGTCACCATATCCGCCAGTTTAAAACTGACCCCTTGGAATTTGCCGATCTGCTGGCCAAATTGTTTGCGATCAACGCAATATTGGGTGGCGATATCCAAAACACGGCGGGCCCGCCCCACACACATGGTTGCAACCGTGATGCGGGTGGCATAAAGCCAAGTGTTCATGACATCAAAACCGCCATCAACTTCACCCAAGACTTGGCTGTTGGGAATACGGCAATCGTCGAAACTTAGCACCATATTGTCATAGCCGCGATGCGAGACCGAATTGTATCCATGGGTAATTTCAAACCCAGGATGGCCACGATCCACCAAGAAACACGTGATCCGTTTTTTCGGGCCTTTATCGGTCATATCTTCACCAGTGGCGACAAAGACAATGACGAAATCAGCATGGGCCGCGCCAGAAATAAAATGTTTGGTGCCGTTCAGAATCCAATCATCACCATCACGGCGGGCGGTTGTTTTCATCCCCCGCACATCAGACCCTGCATCGGGTTCTGTCATGGCCAGCGCATCCATCCGCTCACCCCTGATGGCCGGCAATAAATATTTTTCGCGTTGTTCACCTTCGCAAGCCATCAAGATATTTTGAGGCCGCCCCCAAAAATGAGTCAAAGCCATAGACCCCCTGCCTAACTCACGTTCAAGCAGGGCAAATTCCAGATGGTTCAGCCCGCCGCCACCAACATCTTCAGGGAAGTTTGGCGCATAAAACCCCATGGCCAAAACTTTCGATTTAATCTCATCGGCGATTTCTTTGGGCACTTCGCCAAGACGTTCAATCTCATTTTCAAGCGGATAAATTTCATTTTCCACAAAAGACCGTACGGTATCGACGATCATTTCTTGTTCTTCGGTCAATCCAAACTGCATGATCAACTCCCCAATGATATCCTCAAGTTTAACTTTACTTTTGCCTGATCCCAATGGCGGCCCCTGCCGCATCAGGTTTCGGCATATCCGCTTGCCGTTCAGCGATCACATCCAAGACAGATTTCATGGCATCAGGCATGACCGAAGACCGCCCCGCCGCCATATCAACATGCATCAGCATATGCTCACCTGTCGCCAGCAGATTGCCTTTTTCAACGCCATAAAGATGGTGGAACAAATGGACGCGTTTATCATCATGCTGAACCAATTGGGTTTCCACCCGCATCGGCTTGCCCGCCGCCACTTCATCCAAATGTTTGATATGGGTTTCAATCGTGTACCAAGACGCGCCTGTTTCAACATAAGCAGGACCGCCGCCAATCCAAACCAGCAGGCGATCCGTTGCCATGCTGAACACTTCCAAATACCGAAACTCGGTCATATGGCCGTTGTAATCGGTCCAGCTTTGGTCAACCAGACCAGACCATGTCTCAAGCACATTGCCATCGGGCAGATTATTATTGCCGGATTTAACGCTTTCTTCAGCAGGGTTTTGGATCAGCGCCCCTGCCCCCCAGTCATTGGCCTTCAGGGCTTTCAGAATATCCACCAGATTGTTATCGCGGATTTCTTCTAATTCAGCGATTGATTTGCCCTTGGCCTGATCATCACTTTGGGTGGCGATCATATCAATCAGCTCATCATTCCATTCAGGCACATCCATCAATTTTGTCCAAGGCCATTGCAAAGATGGCCCGAACTGTTCCAAGAAATGACGCACGCCAGCCTCACCCCCGCCCAAACGGTAGGTCATGAATTGCCCCATCTGGGCATAGCGCAACCCAAGCCCATAACGCACCACATCATCAATGGTTTCCGCCGTGGCGATGCCATCTTTGATCAGCCATAGGCTTTCTCGCCACATGGCCTCCAGCAAGCGATCCCCCACAAAAGCATCAATTTCTTTTTGCAGGTGAACAGGCTTCATCCCGATGCTGGTATAAAGGTCCATGGCTTTGGCGATCGCCGCGCTAGACGTTTTTGCACCGCCAACAATTTCAACCACCGGGAGAAGGTATACAGGGTTATAGGGATGCGCCACCATCATGCGGTCTGCATGCGGCATATCGGCTTGAATTTCGGACGGCAACAGGCCGGACGTTGAAGACCCGATCACCACATCATCGGATGCGGCTTCACCAATTTCTTGATGGATGCGTTTTTTCAGATCAAGGCGTTCCGGCGCGGATTCCTGCACCAGATCAGCCCCCGCAACCGCAGCCCCAATAGAGTCTTCATAGGTCAGACTGCCGATATTACCAAGGGTTTGCCCCGGCCAAAGCCGTGCCATAGCCCGTTCAGCATTGGCCATAATGGCATCCAATTTGCGCTTGGCATCAGGATCAGGATCAGCCACCGCAACATCAACACCCGCCAGCACCAACCGTGCTGCCCAGCCGCCACCAATAACACCACCGCCAACAACCGCGGCTTTATTAATTTTGGTCATATCACTTACCGTTTTTTCAATTTCAATTTGGCGCGGACTTCTTCAGGCGTCATGATTTTGATATTCATGGCTTCGTTGATGGTCACCGCACGTTCAACCAATTGCGCGTTGGTCGCCAATTTCCCCCGCGACAAATAGATATTGTCTTCAAGGCCAACCCGAACATTACCGCCTGTAATCGGGGCGAGTGCCGCATAAGGCAACTGGCCACGGCCAATGGAAAAGGCTGAATAAATCCAGCCTTCAGGCATATTATTGACCATCGCCATCAGCGAATTAATGTCATCAGGCGCGCCATAGGGGATGCCCATACAGAGTTGCACCAACACAGGGTCATCAATCAGGCCTTCCTTAACCAAATCTTTGGCCAAGACAAGGTGACCGGTATCAAAAACTTCAATTTCAGGACGGACGCCAGCATCTTGCATTTGCTTCGCCATAGCCCGCAACATAGATGGCGTGTTGGCCATGATATAATCGCCATGGGAGAAATTCATCGTGCCGCAATCAAGGGTGCAAATTTCAGGCAATAATTCCCGAACATGTTCGGTGCGAACAGACGCCCCGACCATATCGGTTGAATCAGCCAGTGGCAGCGGTGCTTCGGCAGACCCGATGATGATATCGCCGCCCATGCCAGCGGTCAGGTTAATCACCACATCCGTGTCCGATGATCGGATTCGATCCACCACTTCACGGTAGAGATTAAGGTCTCTTGCGGGCGCTCCCGTTTCAGGATCACGCACATGGCAATGGGCAATCGCCGCCCCTGCTTTCGCCGCTTCAATGGCGCTTTCTGCAATTTCTTTTGGGGTCACAGGAACAAGATCAGACTTTGATGTTGTGTCCCCAGAACCTGTCACTGCACAGGTGATAAAAATCTCAGTATTCATGGCATGATCCTCCTCAAATTTGAAAAGATCATGACTAAGTTTTAATAAAAGGGAAATGTTTTTTCGCGATTAAATGACAATTAATTCTGGTCAGAATTTTGAGCCATGGATGTTAATACCGATCCAAGATCATACGGCTTCTAGGCGGGATAGTCTCAGCCCCTTTGCCGCTGTCTAGATAGTCTTGATAATCACGCGCCAGAATCTTACCCAATTCAACCCCAGGTTGATCAAAACTGTTCAAATCCAAACACCAGCCGCTGACCGCGGTGATATGCTCATAATAGGCCAGAACCCGCCCCAAAGAATACGGCGTTGTCTCACCCCACGTGACGACCGTTGAAGGCCGCCCGCCCGTGAAGCCGCGGGGTTGATCGCCTTGCGCCAGACAATCCGCCTGCGCCAGCATCTGCACAATCAAATCCCGATGCCGTTCCATGGTCGCATCCGTCGCATCCCCCACCAAAGATACAGGGTCTAACGGCGCCAGAAAATCCACAGGGATAATATCGTTTGATTGATGGATCATTTGGAAAAACGAATGTTGAACATTACTGCCCGCTTCACCAAAAACAATTGGTGACGTGGCAAGGTCTTGTGGCGCACCCGACGCGGTGACTGCCTTACCATTCGATTCCATTTCAAGTTGCTGCAACCATGACGGCAACAGATTCAACCGCTGATCATAGGGAATGACCGCCAAACCGCTGTGGCCCAAAAAGGCACGATTCCAAACCCGGATCATCCCAGCCATGATGGGGAGATTTTCAGCACAATCCGCATGGGCAAAATGATCATCCATCTGGCTTGCCCCGGCGATCATGGCGGTGAACATTTCGGCACCAACCGCCACCATAATCGGCAAGCCCACCGCTGACCACAAAGAAAACCGCCCGCCAACGCCTTCATCCATCGGCAAGACCAATGACGCGTCAATCCCACGGTCTTGCGCCACATCGGGACGAGACGTCACCGCGATCACCCGGCCTTTAGACGGCACGCCGCCTTTTTCAAACCAGGCTTCGGCGGCGGTTAGATTCATCAAAGTTTCAGTGGTGGTGAATGTTTTTGAAATCGCAATTACCGCCGTCGTGACAGGGTTTAGCCCCGCCAGAAGATCATCGAGATGGGACGGGTCAATATTGCTGACAAAATGAACATCAGGGCCTTGGTGGAAAGGCGCCAAAGCCTCAACCGCCATTTTCGGCCCCAGATAAGACCCGCCAATTCCAATGGCGACAACATCCTCAACCCCCAGCGACAAAATCGTTTCTGTCATCATCGCCATAGCATCGAGGTTATCTCTTGCCATTTGCTCATCAGGGTTGCGCAGATGGGCATGCAGCACTGGTCTATTTTCGCTAATATTGACAATTTCACCAGCCAGCATCGCATCCCGCTTCGGCAGAATGGTTTGCGCCCAATCCACCAGCATTTGCCACTGATCATCGGTAATGGTCTGGCGGCTGAAATCAACCGTCATGTCATCAAGCGCCATGACCATATGATCAGCCGATTGTGGTGTCATCAATCGCGCCTTTAGCATGGCGGCATCAACAGGATGCTGATCACGGCTGTCTTGAAGCGCGGCGATAATGGTGTTTGGGTTTTGGGTCATGGTTTTGTTATGCCCTAAAACGTGCTGATTTTCAAATAAAGAGGGTTATACTTTACGATGGTTTTATTTTACGAATCTGCGCGATCAAAGCCCCCATCACCACCAAAACACCACCGAAAATTTTAACAGGGTCCAAGTCTTGCCCTAAAATGGCGATTTGCACCAAGACAAAAACAGGCACGAGATTTTGTTGCAGGCTGGCAATCGTCACGCCCAAGGCCGCCACGCCTCTGAACCAAAAGACCATCGATCCTGCCGAAGACACAATCCCTAAGAACAAGATGAGCATGAGGTCTTCAAAGGAGAGACCCACCATCAGGCCAGAGGCTTCAATCCCTGTCCCTTCAAGACCAACCATCACCACGGTTAGCATTAATCCAGGCAGCAGGATAATCACCCCAAGCCCTGTGATGGGCGGCTCATCTGCCATATGCTGATCAACATAACGTGACATCATCACCCATGACGTCACCCCTAAGAACAGCATCACTTCACCAAACCCTATGGCCATGCTGGCATTTGCATCCAAGCCAACCGATGCCAATACACCGCCGCTGATGGAAATAACCAATGCGACAGCCAATCTCGGGCCAATGCGATCTTGCCCTGTCATAACGTCAATTAGGGCTGAAACAACAGGGATCAGGGATAAAATTACCGCCGTGGCAAATGCCCCGGTAAACACCACCGCATAGGTCAGGCAAATCATTGTGATTAAATACCAAAACCCACCTGCATAAATTGCGTGCCGCCAGCCAGACCGCGACAAACGGTGATGGCGTTCAACCACCAACCCCAGCGCCAATAAAAATCCACCTGAAAGGATATTGCGGATCACCACCAATGCCGTGACGGAAAAATCATCCGCCAGAATTTCTAAAATTGGCAGGCTGAACGAAAACAGCAACATGCCCAAAGTCACCAGCAAATTCGCTTTTAAGAGAGGCCAGCCGCCTTGATCAATTGCAATTTTTTTACTCATGATGATTTACAAAATAGACTGCGCCGTGAAATATCCAGCGAAATGAACTGAATAATGTCACTAAAAAATACTGGTTGTTCGTCTTTTTCAATGCCACAATTAACCATGTCAAAGAAAACCATTCTTTTCATAGCCCATGCGCCTTCGGTGAATACTGCAACTTTACGCGATGCCGCCTGCCATTCAATAGAAGCCGATGGCAATGTGACCTTAATCGCCAAATCCCCCTTTGACTGCACCCATGAAGACGCATTAGCCGCCGATGGCATTATCATTGGCACGACCGAAAATATCGGTGCCATGGCAGGGGCAACAAAAGATTTTTTCGACCGCAGTTATAACCATTTGCTTGACGTTTCGGCAGGCAAGCCTGTTGCGGTTTATATCCGTGCTGGCTTGGATGGTACTGGCACAAAACTTGGCATCACCGCCATTATGACAGGGTTGCGGTGGCGTATGGTGGCCGAACCCTTAATCCTAAAAGGCGATTGGCAAGACCAATTTATTGATCAAACCGCTGAATTGGCTTTAACGCTCGCAGTCGGGGTGGAGATGGGGCTATATTAAACCTTGTTGTCTATCCCCATCCGTCTATATCTAGATCATGATTTCATCACTTCTTACTCGCGCTTATGCCAATGCCCCGTTAATGCTTTGCTTGGCCACCCTTGGCTGGGGCGGCAACACCATCGCCAGCAGACTTGCAGTTGGTGAAGTCTCACCCATGATGCTGATCTTTTTGCGCTGGGGGTTGGTGGTGCTGATTATTCTGGCCACCCATGGCCGTGAAATGCTTGCAGCATGGCCAATTATGCGCCAACGGCTGTTATGGGTTGCGGTGATGGGCGGATTAGGGCTGAGTGTCTTTAACGGTCTTTTTTATATCGCAGGTCATTTTACCACCGCGTTAAACTTGGGCATTATCCAAAGCACCATGCCAGCATTAATCCTGATGGGATCATTTTTGGTTTTCGGGACACGCATTAATCTAAGGCAATGCATCGGGCTGATCATCGCCTTGGTCGGTGTGGTTGTGGTGATCTCCCAAGGATCATGGCAACAACTCATTGTCCTGACCTTTAATTTTGGTGATGTGCTGATGCTGATCGCGTGTCTGTTTTATTCAGGCTACACGCTGGGGTTACGCGGCAGGCCAGATGTCAGCAGCATGGTCATGATGGGGTTTTTCGCGATTTTCGCATGGCTCGCCACCATTCCAATGCTGGCGATAGAAGCCTATGTCACAGGCATCACTACCCCGGGCGTCAATGGCTGGCTGATCATCGCTTATGTCGCGATCATGCCGTCATTCTTATCGCAGGTGTTTTTTATGCGTGGTGTGGATTTAATCGGACCGGGAGCCGCAGGGTTATATACCAATCTGGTGCCTGTATATGGTGCGATTTTGGCCGTACTCTTATTAAGTGAAAGTTTCCAATTATTTCACTTAGCGGCTTTGATGTTGGTCTTTGGCGGTATCTATCTCTTTGAGATTAAGAAATAGATTACCGCAAAATACCGAAATATTAATCGACGGCCTTAAGGTTCATGGCACAATCTTTGCCGTTCTTGGCTGGAAGCAATTCATATTCGATTTGCTGGCCTTCCACCAATTCCTTCATCCCTGCTTCTTGAACAGCGGTGATATGCACGAACGCGTCAGCGCCGCCTTCATCAGGTTCGATAAAACCAAAACCTTTGGTTACGTTAAACCATTTTACTTTGCCAGTAGACATTTATTCGCCCTCATTTAAACCGCTTTGCGGTTATTAAATATTGTTCGTTGAATAGCCAATATTTGGGCTACTAAACATGTGTTCTAAAGTCCATATGGTTTATAAATTTGCCACGACAAGGGCTAAGATAGAATGTTTTTAATTTTTATTATTTTTTCCGCAACGCTTTGATCAAAATAGAAACATCTTTTTCTTGCCAACCTTGTTCTTGCAGAAAATTCAATTTTTCCGCCACCAAATCCAGCGCTGGCATATCCAAGTTTTTGTCTTGCGCTGCCCCTTGCGCAATTCCAGCGTCTTTGTGGAGCAATTGTGACTTCATTAATGGCGTAAAATCATCATCAATCATTTTGGGTGCCATTAATTCCAGCATACGGCTTGATGCAAAGCCTGATGCCATGACATCCATCACCGCCTTTTGATCAGCCCCATATGCCGCGGCAAATTGCATGGCTTCAGCCACGCCTTGGATGGTGATGACTTGCGCGATCTGGTTGCATAATTTGGTGATCTGCCCTGTCCCTGCACCACCCATATGAAGGCAAGTCCTAGAATAATGCGATAAAACAGGAGTGCATTTTTCAACAGCATCGGCATCACCACCCATCATAATCGCCAATGTCCCTGCTTCTGCCCCAATACTGCCACCTGATACAGGGGCATCAATGAAATCAATTGCTGACAGTTTTAATTGTTTGTTAAGATCAATAGCCGTTGCAGGATCAATGGTGGAATGATCAACAATGATCAACCCTGGCCTAGCGCCTTTAATAATAGCATCATCTTGTTCCAACACCACTTGCCGTACATCAGGCCCGGCCATGACATTGGTCAACACCATATCAACTTGGGCGGCTAATTCAGCGGGGCTTGATGCGATATGCCCTCCCGCATCAATTAAATCTTTACATTCACCGTCAAAAACATCAGGTCGGCGGGCATATAAATAAACGTCATAGCCAGCATGGATCAAATGGCGGGCGATTGGACGCCCCATGAAACCCAGCCCAATACAGCCAATCTTAAGTTTATTGTGGTGATTTTCAGTCATCGTAAATCAAGCCTTTGCCCAAATTATTTTAATAAATAATAAATTATTTTGCGGGGGAGTTGAAACTGAAAGCAATCAATTTATTTCGTCAATTAGCAGGGCAAGGATCATCCCCCTTTCTTGCCCTGCAACCTCCCCTTATTCATTTTTTATATACTTGTGACCTAAAGCCACATGATTTTTTCATGGCCATTGGCTATAAAGAATTAAACCATATCAATACGAATGAATTCAAGGTTATCATGCGTGCTGCAGATGCTCTCATTTCTACCGTTCTAGCCAGCGGTACCGATACGATTTTCAGTCTATCTGGCAATCAGATCATGTCTATTTATGATGCGGCGATTGACCAGCCTATCAATCTTATCCACACCCGCCATGAAGCTGGCGCGGTCTATATGGCTGATGGCTATGCGCGCTCAACCGGCAAAACAGGCATTGCTTTGGTGACAGCCGCCCCAGGGTTTACCAATGCCTTAGGTCCATTATTTGCTATTAAAGCCACTGAAACACCTCTGGTCTTAATTTCTGGCGACAGCCCTGTTGCAAAAGATGATTTGATGCCATTTCAGCGTTTGGACCAGACGCTAATCGCTCAAGGGCTTGTCAAAGAATCATGGCGCATCACCAAGGCTGATCGTCTGGCGGATGATCTTGCTGGTGCTATTGCTTTGGCCCATTCAGGTCGGCCTGGCCCGATCCATCTGTCTGTGCCGCAGGATGTCTTGGAAGCAAAAGTCAAAGACCCTGCCCCATTTGACCCTGAACAATTTCAGCCTGAAACCATGGCACTAAGCAAGGCTGACCTGCCTTCGATTTTAAGCATTATTGATCAGGCGGAATATCCATTGATCATCACAGGCCCGTCCCAGCATGAAAGCCGTCAGCGAAAAGCAGTACAAGACCTGATGGCGGCTTTGTCGATCCCTGTCATTACCATGCAAAGCCCACGCGGGTTAAATGACCCAGCCATGGGGCGCATCAAGGATGTTTTGGCGAAAGCAGATTGCATTATCCTGATAGATAAGGATGTTGATTTCACGCTGGCCGCAGGTGATCTTGACCACGTCCCTGCTGAAAGTTTCATCCTGATCACCAGCCAATCTGAAAGCATCGCCCATGCCAGCACCGTGTTGAGCGGCAGGTTGCAATGGGGCTGTCTTGCTGATCCGATCACCGCCATGACAGCCCTGACCCAAGCCAATACCATTAAGGGCGATCCTGCTTGGTGCCGTTTTGTTCAATCCAAGATCAAAGACCGGCCAAAACCGCCTAAATCCAATGGCGATATGACCGCCTATGATGTTATGGATGCCATCGGCCAGCAAACCGCTGAAAGTGATCCTATCTTTGTCATTGATGGCGGTGAAGTGGGGCAATGGGCGCAATCTGTTTTGCCTTTGGGCAACGCTTTAACCAACGGTATTTCAGGGGCGATTGGCGGGTCTCTGCCGCAAGCGATTGGCGTGGCCATGGCTAATCCTGACCGTCATGTGATCGCTATTATGGGGGATGGCACGGCAGGGTTTTATCTCAGCGAATTGGATACCGCCCGCCGCTTGGGGTTAAAACTCACGGTTATTGTCGCCAATGACCTGCGCTGGGGGGCTGAAGTTGTCATCCAAGAACGGCTTTATGGCGCTGATCGTGTGGCGGGATGCCTTTTGGATGAAAAGACCCGCTATGACCAGATCGCCAAAGGGTTTGGCGCTAATGGGATTTTGGCTGAAACGCTGGATCAATTTGAAACAGGACTTGCGAAAGCCCTTAAAAGCCGTAAGCCAACCGTCATTAATGCCCTGATCAAAGGGATGCCAGCCCCAAGTTTTTAAACGAACTGCCTAATGTTTTGGGGGTTGGTTGGCCAAAACCTGTTGCACAGCAGGCAGGTTTTCAACCGCATCATAAATCTGCTTAAGCCGTGGATGGCGTGCCAATGTTGCGTCCACGTCTTGATCCCATCGCAGCAACATATAAAGATAGAGATCAGCGGCAGAAATCTCATCGCCTGATAAAAATCCCTCACCCGAATTTTCAATCAAATCATAACAACGCAATCGATCATTCCAGCCTGATTGCCGAAGCGCGTCTTGGTCACCATCAAAACTTGAGGTCTGATAATAACGCTGAAAAGCAGGATAAAGCGTTGTCGCCAGATAACTCAACCACTGCAGGCACGCCCCATGGGATTGTTCACCAATAGGGGCAATCAGTTTTGTTTCGGGAAACCGCGCCAATAAATAATGAGTTATGGCTAGGGATTCTGATAAGTGATGGCCTTCAGGGGTAATCAGCACAGGGATTTGTCCTGTCGGTGCGATGCTTTTAAACGACGGTAATTGCCGTTCTTCTTTGGTTGGAAAAGACCGATCATAGGGCTGATCAGCCAAGGTTAGAAGAAATTCAACAATCAACGACCCCGCGCCAGAAATCCCATAAAGGTGGAAGCCTTTGTTGGCAGGGGGCATTAAGCCGCCCCTTCCGACATAAAGGTCAGGACACGGCTGTTCTCATTAATTCCAAGGGTGGCGCGGTCTTCATCGCTCAAATGTTGCAATGCTGAAATGCCTGCAATTCCAGATGGCGACGATTTCAAGCCATGTGCCGCCAGCAACAATGTCGTCACTTCAGAATCTCTTTCACTGATGGCTTGGGCAAAATCAGCATCATCCGACAAGGCCTTAAACGCCAATTCTGATGCGTCTTTACAATCCAACCGCCCCATCACCGAAACACCGCCGGTCACTGAGATCAACTCACCCGCCATTAAACTGGCTTGAAGCGGGCGGGCATCTTCAGGTTCAACATTAATGATAATAGGCGCATCCCCATAATGACGGCGGCACCAGCGTGCCATGGCAGAAGACAAGCCACCGACCCCTGCTTGCAAAAAGATATGGGTGGGGGCTTCGCCTGCCGCATCCAACGCATCGGTGGCTTCTTTGCCCATGACCAAATACCCTTCCATAATCTGATAAGGCACGTCGCGATATTCGGGCCACGATGTGTCAGAGATTAAAATCCCTTTGCCGGCTTCGGCATCGGCCAAAGCCCGTGCCATGCTTTCTTCGTAAACCTCACCATGACGGATGACATCTGCACCAATACCGCGCAACCGTTCAGCAAAACTTTCAGGCACAGACGCGCTGAGATAAATCGTTGCCTTCGCGCCAAAAATCCGCGCCCCTGCCGCCAGCGATAACCCATGATTGCCCGCGCTAGCCGCCAGCACACTGACACCATTAAGCGCGGTGGAATAATCCCCACCATTGGCGTTTTTCGCCATGGCGTCCATGGCCATTTTCGCCACCACATAGGCCGCACCCAAGGCTTTGAAACTGCCCAGATTCATCCGTGTGCTTTCATCTTTAATCCAGAGTTTGGCCACACCGAATTGCGCCGCCAATTCGGCCTGATCATGCAATGGGGTCGGCTTATATTGCGGACATTCCGCCAATAACGCCAAAACAGGTGACGCATCATGGCTGATCACATCTGGATAATTATTCTGGCCGCGATTGGGATTGGCGGCAAGTGAGGGGTATGGGCTGGTCATAACATCACCTTTAAACGTTTCAATGATGGTATCGTGAGAGCACCGCAACCGAAAGCATTAATTGATGAAATTTTGAAAAGGTTTAATGCACGACAGACTGTGCCGCATTGCGGAACAAGCCCAGAATATCATCCGCCATAGCAATCCGCGGCCCTGTTCTTGGCGCCACCAAACTTAATTCACGTTGATAGTCTTCCCCAAGCGGCATAGCCACAATACCTTGAGGCAGGTCAACGCCAACCAACAGCGGTACAATCGCCACGCCTAAGCCCTCTTTGACCAAGGCTTGGACGCTTTCAAGAGCGTCAATTTCCATCATCGCGGCACGTTTTGATCCTGATTTGCGTTGATGTTTGGACAGTATTTCATCGACCAATTTACCGACACGGGCTTGCGGGTTAAACCGCACGATAGGGTTTTCGGCAAGACAAGCGGCGGCGGTCTCACCTTTCAGGTCATCGCTTTTAATCACCACCAAAGGTTCGGTCACAACATGGTGATAATTCAGATCTGAAATAGTTTTTTCAGGCATGGTCAAAAGCGCAAAATCAATTCGCCCTGCCAGCAAATCTGCTTCAAGTTCATGGCTGGTGCCAAGATGGACGGTGACGTCCAGTTGCGGGTATTGTTGACGTAAAATTTTAAGGGCGGCAGGCAGAAAACTGCTCAAACATGTATGCACAGCCCCCATCCGCAACCGTCCTGTTTCGGCGGATGATGCGGCTTGTCCTTCTAAATTGTTCCAAGCCGTTAGAACTTCATCTGTTTTGGATAAAAACACACGGCCTTCTTCGGTTAATGGCGGTGGTTTGCGGCTGCGGTCAAATAACAAACAACCGGCGAATTTTTCCAAATCACGCATTTGCATGCTGATCGCTGAAACTGAGAGGTTTAATTCATCTGCGGCTGCATGGAAACTGCCGCAAGCCGCCACCGTACGAAACACTTTTAACGTCTTAATATCCGCCATTACATCACTTCATCTTCGCGGTTGTCGGTTTCACAATTACGGTGCAAAGCAGAGGGTTTGGTCATTCATAATGCCTCTTTCGTATTATTCAGAAATTATGAATATGACTTAGTTAATTTCAAAATAATAAAACATGACAACAGGCTTGCCAAGCCTAAAAAACCCACTCACCCCTTAGGTACCCACCGCTATTTTCAACACCAGAAAGATTATAGGCATTTTGTTGATGCTGAACCCCAAGGGCAATGACATTGCCCGGGAAAAGATGGGTGCGGTATTCGGCTAATACTTCGGTTTCGCGGTTGCGCGGCACCAATCCATAGGCCAGCACTTGGCCTTGATAATCCCCGCTATCAGCATAGCCCGTGACGGTGTTGATATTCATTTGCCCTTTGGTGATGGCAACAGGGCGACGCAGGGTCAAGAAGAACTGGCTGTTGTCATCAGGGCGCGCAGATAAGGAAATGCCATATGTATCGGTCCAGATGCCGCCCGCCTTAGCCAGATGATCATGGATAAAGTCAAGTTGGGAGCGGCCAATCTCATAAAAACCATCCAATTTCACACGGCTGTTAATCGGCATGGTGAACCCTGTTTTGGCAA
Source organism: Alphaproteobacteria bacterium (assembly GCA_011522975.1). Classification (GTDB taxonomy): domain Bacteria; phylum Pseudomonadota; class Alphaproteobacteria; order Puniceispirillales; family UBA1172; genus JAGWAQ01. Next base: position 19,683 of record WTHX01000105.1, read on the forward strand.
AAATTGTATGGCTGTTGTGCACCGCCAAAGCCCCTGTCATATCACCACCCAGAAAACGCCCTTGTTCGGTGATGCCGCCCAAGGTAAACCGCGCCATCACAGGGCCAAAAGGTTTCATCAGGCTGGATTGTGACAGCATGGTAATTTCATCATCGTCATTGCGGTCAATACGAATATCAGCGCCAATTTGCGCGCCAGCATCAGGGCTGCTGACCATCGACATAGCAACCCGTCTTTTCGTCTTACTGCCGTAAGCCATGGCGTCAAAATACCGCGCGTAACCGGCAGGCCCTTCTAGCCCTGCGGTTGGTTTTTGGGCCTGCACATTCAGCATGACACTTGCGGTTATAGTGCCGCGCGGGGTTTCTCCTGAAAAATGCAACCCAGCTTGGTGCAGACCTGTGTCATCATCATCAGGCGCCGCTTCAAAGGAGAGCCCGCCGCCGATTTCAATTTTTCTTGAGTCCGCATCGGCGGCTTGATCAAAAGACAAATCAGATTTCGCGCTTAGGTTCTGTGCCGTCATTTCAGTTTTTGATACCGGCAAATTGAGCATGAAAACGCGGTTATATTTATCCACCCCGCCGATCATCACCCCGCCATCAAGCGCATCCCCAAAAGCAACAGGGGCTTCGATGGTTGCCCCGCCGCCATAAGTTGAAGACGAAGAAGAATACGACCCATCAGCAATATTAATCGTCCCTAATGGGCCGGTGGCGTCTTGCAAATTCAACAGCCCATGACCATAGACAGGATCAATACCTGTTGCCCCAAGATCGGTTGCTGTTTCCAATAAGATTTGTGAGATGTTTTCAGGATTTTCCAAGAGATTTGGATACATTTCAGCCAGCAATGCAATCGCGCCTGTGACATGGGGCGCGGCCATGGACGTGCCCGGCAGGTCAACATAAGGGGTAGCGTTCAACCCATTGGTGGAATTGATATCGTCACCGGGGGCGGCCAGACAAAAATTCATGGCATCGGCACAACCATTACTGAAATCGGTGATCGTGTCATTTTCATCTGTCGCCACCACCACCAGCCACATATATTCATTCTCGTCAGCATCAATGACATAGGGTGTCGTATCAGGCGCATGAACCGGCATCGCGGTGGTGGTATCAACACGGTTGGCGCTGTCTAAAGTCACATCAGTGCTGGCGATAATATCGCTTGCTGAGGCAACGGATGATGGGGCGGATGCAGAAGGGCTGTCATAAAGATAAATCTGGCCCGTCTCGCTGTTCCAACCATCATTCCCCGCCGCAAAAACCATGATCGTGTCGTCTTCTGCCGCCTCGCGTGAGCCAAGATAGACACTTGAGGTTGAAACAATACCTGCGGTTTCAGGCACTTTGAAATATTTGCCATTATAGGTTTCTGTATGAAACCCTGCGATTGGCCCCCAGCTGTTGTTCATGGCGACAATTTGCTGATCGGTAGCATCATCAACGCCGCTGGCCTCACGGAAAGCATCAACCTGCTGTGATGCCAATGTGATCGCATCATTCAAGAACGCCACAGGTTTGATCTTCACATCATAAGCCACACCATGCATCGATGAGCCGCTCTCGGTTTTGCGTGCGCCAATAATCCCCGCCACATGAGTGCCATGCTGGCAAGGGTTGCTGCCGCTTTGGCAATTAAGATTTACATTCTCATTGCCTGTCGCAGGATCATAGCCCGCAACAAATGCGCCATCTAAATTGGTATGGTCTGTGTTAAATGGCGTATCCATAACAGAGACCAACACCCCCGATCCTGTATGACCACGGGCATAGGCATATTGGGCTTTGATACGGCCCAACCCATATTGGTTCTGAAACTCATCAGTGACAAAATTAGCCGGGTCTTCCAAAAAGGACGTGCCGCCATAAGCTGCTTCAGCATCGGGGTCACTTTCCAGATTAGCCCCGATCACACCCAGCGCAGCACCCGCTGAATAAAACAATGCGGTTGAAGCATCGACACCACCGAAGAAGCCCAAACCACTGGCATCAAGCGCCTGATCACTTGTGTTAGGGTCATTGGCGGTGAAATTTGATGGGGTTAACCCGCTGATCACTAGATCATCAAAATTAGCAAAACCATGGGCTTGATCACTTGATAGAATAGATGGCGCCGCAGCAGAAGACTGGCCTTCATCAGTCACCGACCAACGATCGAAACTATAGGGGTTTGCAGGCTCAATTCCATAACTTGAACTGGTCATGCCAAAGGTTGAGATGCTGATCCCCAGCACCATCAATGTCTTATGGGCTTTCTTAAAAAAATTCACCCGCCAAACCACAATGGAAACCTAAATAATATTCAAAATCACTAATAAATTAGCGAAAGGTGATTCGGCGGTCAATTTCTAATTGATTCCAGCACCTTAGGATCA
>WTHX01000023.1 GCA_011522975.1 Alphaproteobacteria bacterium
CTACATAAGTTAATGACCATGTTTATAACTATAACTTATCCCTATACGAAATAATTCCAACCGACTTGGCTCACCGCCTGAACAAAATCCGCAATAAAAACAGGCCGATTTGTTTGAGATAAGGCAAGATTGCTGGCGATAGGATCAGTGGCAGCAGCCGTTTGGCCCCGCCTTTATATCGCCGCAACAGATAAAACACCGCCGCCGCCACAATAATAATGATCAGTAATCGGATCAGCATCCCAGTTATCCCTTTACCATCAGCCGCCACGTTGTTGGGCGATCAGCCCCAGCATGGAAATAGCCACACGCGAAGCCATCAACGCCCCTTGGTTATTGATATCGCGGCCGGGCATAAACTCCACCAGATTAAAGCCGATGATAGGCGCACGTTTGGCCACGCCTTCAAAAATAGTCATCATGTGATCGTAATTCAGCCCGCCTTGCGCCGCGCCGATCACCGCCGGCATCAACACAGGATCAAGACTGTCGATATCAAGGGCAATATATACAGGGACATCTTCAGGCAAATCCGCCAAAGCACGATCAATGCCGCCATTTTCTTTTAACATGCGGGTGGTGTGAAAAGACGTGCCGTAATCCAGCGCATCCTGCAAATCACTGGCGCGGGCTGAGCCAATCCCCCGCGCCCCCAATTGCACAATCTTGCCGATATGATCCATTTCACTGGCGCGTCGCATATTGCTGGACAGGCCATTTTTCTCGTCATTTACCTCATCACGCCAATCAATATGGGCGTCAATTTGCAAGATCGATATCGGCTGGTCTGCCATCTCATAAGCCGCCAGCACAGGGATGGGCACGCTATCATCACCGCCGAAAATAAACGGCACGATATCGTCATTTCGCAAGGATGCCACGGCGGCTTTGATCTTGGCGCGGTTTTGGGCTGTGTCTTCAGGCGCGGCGGAATCCACCACATCCAAATTACCATAATCAGCAGCAAAAACACCTTCGGGTAAGACCCCGCCTGAAGGCTCAAGCCCATAGAGATCAAAGTCATGCTGACCCAAAATATTGGGCCATGATCGCGCATTGCGGATGGCATCCGGTGCATCCATGCAATACGAGCCAACGGGATAGGGCGTCGCCGCGCCAATCCCCATAACACCAATATCAATATTTGGGTTTTGTCCCAATTGGGCTTTCGGCAGATTGAGCCAGCCATGGTCAGTGCTATCATCACCGCCAAACAAATTACCCATATTTGGTGTTTTGGTCATGGCCGCCCCCTTTAATTATGATCGAACTATTGCGCCCGATCACTATTATGCAGGATCACCGCGCAGTTTCAATTTTATTTCAAGGATCAATGAATTGGCATCAGGGCTGAGGGGGTTGATGGCCAGAATATCTTGGTAATTCTGCAAGGCAGATTGCAAATCACCTCTTTGAATATTGATCATGCCGAGGCCTGAAAGTGCGCCAAAATGCCGAGGCTCACGTTTCAAGACTTCATTGATATCATCAACAGACCCTTCTAGATCGCCGCGCATAAACCGGATGGTGGCGCGTTTATTCCACGCTTCCATAAAGCTACTGTCGCGATTGATGATGCGGGTGAACATGGCCTCAGCATTGATGTAATCGCCTTGCTCCATAAAACCAATGCCGCGGCGCATCATTTGAATATTGACAGAATCTTCAGTATCAGTCCGCCAGATTTGCCAGATATTGGTAACGGTTGCGTTGGCTTCTTCCAGCGTTTTGGATTCCGATAACGTGCTGAACAATTGATCCAGTTCTGCCTGATAACGGCTTTCGTTGCTTTTATGATTGTCAGCACCCGCCGGCATGACCCCGCCTAAAATCATCACGACCGTGATCAGCAGGATTGCCAGTTTTGTTTTGAATGCGTAAAGTTTTTCCATAATTTCAAATTAACGCGCTTGCGGCGTTCTGCAAGCCCCTATTGCCGCAACCTGAATATGATCCTCACAAGTTTACTCCCCAGTTTTATAAAGGGCTTTGGCCTTGGGTTTTCCCTGATTATGGC
>WTHX01000001.1 GCA_011522975.1 Alphaproteobacteria bacterium
GGCACTAAATATGGTGATGCTGTGTCTTAATTTTAGCAATGGCGCAATCACGCCTTTCAATTAAATCAGGATATGAATTGATCCCTATGGCTTCATATAGATTACATTGATAATTTCTATACCATATCTTGACAGCAAAAGGGTTAAAATCAAACCATCTTCTTGGGTTTTGTCCTGTTGATCCAGTGGACAGTCTTAGTAGGGCTGGCTAAACTGACGTTATGTCTAGTCCTATTGTTTCCAAAGACCCTCATGAACCTGCCCTCAAAAGGGCTGTTTTTTTTGATCGTGATGGGGTGTTGAATGTCGATGATGGCTATACCCATCGGATAGAAGATTGCATCTTGATTGATGGCGCGGCGAATGCGGTTGAGATGGTCAATAGCCACGGTTATCTGGCTTTTGTGGTGACCAATCAAGGCGGGATTGCCCTGGGGCTTTATACCGAAGACGATTTGCACGCCTTTAACCAAACCCTTTTTCAGAAAATCCATCAGGCCAGCGGCGGGGTGATTACGGATGCAGCGTTTTGCCCCCATCATCCGAAATCTGAAAACCCGTTGATGCAGCATTGTGATTGCCGCAAACCCAGCCCCAAAATGATTCTTGATCTGGCCCAAAAACACAATATTGATTTGGCGCAAAGCATTATGATTGGTGACCGCGATACCGATGTTGAGGCTGGGCAATCCGCTGGATGCCGTAGCGTTCTTTTTAACGGCGGGCGGCTTGATGATGCGTTAAAACCTCTTATGTCAGAACAAGAGGGATAGATGACCAAAAAAACCCAAAAACAAAATCCATCTTTTGACGTTGCGGATCTTGCTGTTGTTGGTGGCGGGCTGACAGGTTTTGCCATGGCGTTAAGCGCCGCCCATCACGGCGTCACTATCGCCTTGATTGACCGTGCCCCGAAAGGTCAAAAGGGCGATGAAACCCGCACCACCACCATCAATCCCAAAAGTTATCAGCATCTTTCTGATCTTGGGGTAATCGAAGCGTTTGAAGCCAAAGCCCATGTTTTGACACCTATATGCGAAATCCGCGTTAGTGACGAAAAAACACGGCCACAACCAGGATTGGCGCGGCCCGATGAGTTGATCACATGGAGTAATGATCAGCATGATACGCCTTTAGGCTTTGTCTTCCGCAATGCTGAGATGATGGCAGTGATGCAGGATTTGGTGCACTCTCATCCGCTGATCACCTGCTTTAATGATATTACCGTCACTGACTTTTCCCCCAAACACCCCGATTATGGTGATGCGGCGGCAGCGGTTTACACTGAGACAGGTGATGTGATCGCCGCCCGTTTAGTGGTGGCGGCCGATGGCCGCAACAGCCCAATCCGCCAGGCGGCTGGCATCAAAGCCATCACACGCAACCCCGGTCAAACGGCAGTTGTTGCTGATATTAAAACCGCCAAACCGCATCACAACATGGCATGGCAACGGTTTATCAAAGGTGGGCCCGCCGCATTAATGCCTGTCGATAATGACCGCTTGATGTCATTGGTTTGGACTTTGCCTGATCATGATGCCGAGGTTTTGATCGCGGCAGATGACGCATCATTTTCCCAAAGTTTAATGGATCATTTTGGCCATGGTTTTGGGCAATTGACCGTATCGGGCCCAAGGCTGACATGGCCGTTACGGCTTAGCCATGTGCCGCTTCCCATCGCATCAAGACTGATGCTGGCAGGGGACGCTGCCCATGCGATACACCCGCTGGCGGGACAAGGGTATAATCTTGCGATTGGCGATGCTATGGCCCTATCCACCTTGATTGAAAATGCCATTGCGACAGGCAGTGACCTTGGCGCAAAATCAGGATTAAGGCGTTATGCCCAAGACCGTTTCAAAGAAACCACCGCCATGACCTTGGCCACCGATGGTTTGAACGCGGTGTTTTCATTTGGGGGGCCTGTCACCACTGCCATCACAGGCATGGGCATGGCATTATTAAACGCATCACCATTGAAAAATCTGGCCATCAAAGCAGCCAGCGGCGGCTTATCAAAATCCAGATAAGGACGGGTTATATCGCATTAAAGATCGCGGCTTAACCCCATCTCATCCAGCCGTTTCAAGTAATCAGCCATCATGGTTTCACCCATCGTGCCAAACTTATACAGCACTTCCCATGAATATAGACCTGTATTATGGCCATCACTAAAACTCAGCCGCACCGCATAATGGCCAACAGGTTCAATATGATGGATTGTGACATGGCGTTTGCCATGGGGGGTTTGTTTTTGATCAGCCCCATGGCCCTGAACATCCGCAGACGGGGCTTCCACCCGTAATAATTCTGCATCCAAATTAAACACATCGCCTGTATTAAACGACACGGTCAAAATGGCTTTATTCGGGGATAAGGATAATTCCAATGGCCAGACGGCATTAGGATTGGTCATCAAGTTCTTCCGCTTCTTCAACCAATAAAATTGGCAACCCATCAATAATGGGAAAGGCCAGACCAGCCTGTTTGCTGATCAGGCGTTGAGTTTTTTGATCCAACGTCAGGGGGCCTCTTGTGACAGGGCAAACCAAAAGATTCAATAAAGAAGGATCCAGCCGTTGAGCCGAACCGCCGCCCTGAATTTTAGTCGGCGTATTAGTGGCGGACATCATCCTGACCTTCGGTGTTGAGGGATTGGAATGAATTTTCCATCTCAAGCAATGTCGCTAATGTTTCCGCCCTTAATGACGTGTCTTCGGCTTCAAGCAAGGCTTGCTTATCTTGATTCCCCAAAGGACAGATCATCGATAATGTGGTGACTAGTTTTTCACTTTCACAGGATTTGATGGCATCCCAATCGGCGGTAAAACCTTTTTGGTCAAAATAGAGTTTCAAGGCTGACAACAAACGAGTGCGATCAATTTCTGGCGGCGATACGTCAAGGTCTTGAATGAAGTTTTCATAACTGACCTTGACCCGGCGATAGCCATCTTTCATGTCAATTTCTTCAAGCACATTGAAACGGATCAACCCATCCAGCGAGATTAAATAACGGCCATCAGGGGTTTCCTCAAAAGATGAGATTTTACCAACACAGCCAACATTATAAAGCATGGGTTTCAATTCATCTTGGGTGTCAGCGTCATTGGTTTGAATCATACCAACAAGCCGATGTGATGACGATAACGTATCACTGATCATAGACAGATAACGGTCTTCAAAAATATTCAGCGGCAGCCGTCCCCCGGGCAGCAATAACGCGCCATTGAGAGGGAAAACAGGTATTGTCTTGGGCAGGTCTTGGAGATTTGGTTCGAGGGCATTACGCTTCATGTCGTCCTCTCCTTCCGCCTTAAGCAAATAAAATTGATGAAAGTTTGCGTCGTCCGTCCATGACTTCAGGAGCGGTTGGGCCCAACGCGTCGAATATTTCCAGAAGCTTTAATCGGCCCGCATCGTCATTCCATGCCCGATCGATTTTAATAACCTTTAACAGAGTATCGATGGCTTCAGTCACTTGACCGGCACCAAACTGCCCGACAGCAAGGTTATATAATGCTTCTGGGTCTTCAGGGTTAGCCGCAACAGCTGCTTCAAATTCAGCCAATTGGCCTGCATTTTCAGCAGCATCTTTCGCAATTGCCAATGCTGTCGCGGCTTTATTAACAGCATCTGTATTGCGCATTTCATCAGTCAAAGCATTGATCATGGCTTCGGCATCATCAAATTCACCGGTGCCGATCAAACACCGCAATAAACCTGCCATGGCTTCAGAATTGGTTTCATCCATGGCCAAGACTTGATTAAACAAAGCGGCAGATTCAGGGAAATTCTTCAGGCCAAAGGCTTCTTCTGCCATGGCAAGAATCTCACCCGCATCAGGCGCATCACCCGCAAGTGCTGTTAATTTTGTGACAAACTCACGAATGGCGGATTCAGGCTGAGCCCCTGCAAAACCATCCACCGGGCGGCCTTCGTAAAAAGCGTAAACCGTTGGGACAGATTGAACCCTCAATTGTGCGGCAACGGCTTGGTTTTCATCAATATTGACCTTGGCCAATTTAACCGCGCCATTGGTTTCAGCAATGCAGTTTTCCAATACAGGCATCAATTGCAAACAAGGCCCACACCATGGTGCCCAGAAATCAACGACAACAGGTTGATGCTGTGACGCTTCGATCACCTCTGCCATAAAACTAGCAGTCGTGACATCAACGCCGACACCAGCCTGATCGTTTGCAGCAGAAAAATCACCACTATTGTTCTGACCCATCAACGCCATGTTGAGATCACCCCACGAGGATTAAAAAAAATACTTAAATATTCGGAACTTACGCTTACCCATAAAGATGGAGCGAGGCTTGCTTTAGGCAAGTGACCATTAAGGATCATCATATTGTCTCCCCCCAAACCCATTCTAAATCAAAATCTTGTGTTCTGAATGACCTGTACCTTCTAGATATTGTAGAAGATCAGTCATTTTCAGGGTTATGGTTTTGTCATTGACCAAGGGATGAACATTAATTTTTTCTGCGGTCATCAAATTTCGGTCAAGAACCAGCGTCACATTATTGTCCTGATCGTTGGTCAGCGTCAGGGGCGATACCGCACCAGGGCGGACGCCTAGGAACTGCATCAGGCGATCAGCACTGCCAAATGACAGACGACCTGCGCCAATATCTGCACCCAATTGTTTTAAATCGATGGCTTTGTCTTCAGCGGCAACAACAAGGTAATTGCGCTTTTTGCCGTCCCGCAAATAGAGGTTTTTGATATGCGCACCTTCGATTTGACCTCGTAATGATTGGGAATCTTCGACCGTTCGTAATGGCGGATGGGTGTGCAATTCATAGCCAATGCCCTTATCATCAAGCATGGCCAACATCTCACCTGATGAGATGGGCAGACTGTCTTCATATTTTGAAGACGCATCGATGGTTTCAGACAACGCTTGTTCTGACATGGTCAACGATTTGGGCTCAAATAAAAATTATTACTGTTGTTGGTTTTATTGGTTATTTGGTATTCGGCCTTCAGAAATTTTATTTAACAATAAACGGGCATAATGATCAAGACGTCTCATTTATAAATTTCTCTCTTCATGATGGGATTATTTCTTCGCTATCCTCACAAAACGTAACAAAATGCAACGATTGACCTTGCTGTTGCAGGTGATTTAAAACCAATAAAAATCAGAACATAAGGTCACACTAATGAATGGTTCTACCCCAAATGCGCAAATAGCATTGATTGGTTGTGGGATGTGGGGTCGTAATATTGCCCGCAATCTGCATCAATTGGGGGTCTTGGCAGGGGTGTCTGATTTATCTCAAGACGCCGCAAATGCCTTTGCCGAAGCGTTTGAAACCAAAGCCCTTGGTTTTGATGACATCCTTAAAAACCCTAATATCAACGGTGTTTGTATTGTGACCGCCGCCCCAACTCATGCACAATTGGCGATTGATGCTTTGGCCGCGGGCAAGGCTGTTTATGTTGAAAAGCCTTTGGCGCTGACGGTTGAAGATGCCCAAGCCATGGTAAGCGCTGCTGAAAAAGCCCAAAAGCCATTGATGGTGGGGCATTTGATTCGCCACCATGCAGGGTTTCAAGAATTATGCCGTCTTGTCAAAACAGGCGCGATCGGCGGCATCCGCCATTTGCGTTTAAGCCGCATTGCGCCAGGGCGAATCCGTGACAGCGAATCTGTATTGTTTGATCTTTGCCCCCATGACCTTGCGCTGGTGGCCGCGCTTACTGATCAGACTGTACCAACGCAAGTGCAATGCCATGGCTTTAGCCATATCACCCCCGGTATTCATGACAGCGTTACCGCGCAATTAGATTTTAAAAATGGTATGACCGCCAGCATTCAGGCCAATTGGCTTAACCCTGTTAAAATCCATAACCTGACCGTAATTGGGGAAACAGGGGCTTTGGTTTTTGATGATACCAAACCTTGGGCTGAAAAACTGACACAGTTTACATTCAACGTCACCAAAATGGACGGCGTGATCAATCTTGACCGTGACCAAGGGGTCTTCATTCCCCTTTCAGAAGCCGAGCCATTAAAAGACGAAATGCAGAATTTTATCGATGCCATCACAACAGGCCAGCCGCCTTTGACCGATGGCAATGAAGCCCTTTATGTCCAGCATATTATGGCACGGATGCAAGCCTCCCTTGACCAAGGAACACCTCAATGAGTTATGATAAACCCATCCCTTTTATTGATTTGGCCAGCCAGCAAGCCCGCATCCGTGATAAAATTGATACGGCGATGACGACTGTTTTGGACCATGGGCAATATATTATGGGCCCTGAAGTCAACCAATTGGAACAAGACCTTGCCAGTTTCAGCGGGGTTAAACATGCCATTTCATGTTCGTCAGGCACCGATGCGTTATTGCTGGCTTTGATGGCGTTGGGGGTAAAGCCTCGGCAAGGCGTGATTGTGCCCAGTTTTACTTTCGCCGCTTCAGCAGAAGTGATGCCCTGTTTAGGGGCTGTGCCAATCTTTGCTGAAATTGACCCTGCCACATTCAATATTGATCCCGCCCGCTTGGATGATGCCATGTCAGCCGCCAAAGATGCTGGCATTGAGGTTGTGGGAATCATATCAGTTGGGCTTTTTGGGCAGCCGTCTGATTATGATCAATTGAAAAGTTTTGCCGATGCCCATGGGCTGTGGCTGATGGATGATGCCGCGCAATCTTATGGAGCATCATGGCAGGGGCGTGATGTTGGCCATTTGGGTGTCGCCACCGCCACCAGTTTTTTCCCTGCCAAGCCTTTGGGCTGTTATGGCGATGGCGGGGCGGTCTTCACCGAAGATGATGAACTGGCAGAAGCCATGATCTCAGCCCGCATTCATGGCATGGGGCGTGTCCGCTATACCCATGACAGGATTGGCATGACCGCCCGGCTTGATTCGATGCAAGCCGCGGTGCTGATCGAAAAATTAAAAATATTTGCTGATGAATTGGCCGCCCGCCAAGCGGTTGCCGATCGCTATGCCGCGGGTTTAGGTGATGCTGTCATCACCCCGAAATTGGCGGCTGGCGCGACATCTTCTTGGGCGCAATATGTGATTACCTTGCCCGAAGGCGTGGATCGCCAAACAGTGCAAGACCAATTGAAAGAAGCAGGCGTGCCAACGGCGATTTACTACCCTATGGGGATGCATCAGCAAAAACCATATGCCCATTATCCTGTGGCAAAAGGCGGGTTAACCGTGACCGAAAACCTCTGCCACCGTGTTCTGGCTTTGCCCATGCATCCTTATTTAGAAACAGACGCCCAAGACCATATTATTGCCAGCGTTAAAAATGCCGTTTCTTAATGGATTCAAAAAGGCGTGATTTTCTGCTTGCATCCATCTCCAAGTTGATTATATTCGCCCCATCGGATGCGGGTGTAGCTCAGGGGTAGAGCATAACCTTGCCAAGGTTAGGGTCGTGAGTTCGAATCTCATCACCCGCTCCATTTAAAAACACCGCTGGAAGGGCAACCTTCACAGCGGTTTTTTTATGCCAACGCCAACCCCGCCCCGCTTGACAGATCAGCGCATTCATCCCCATGCTATTTCTATTGAATGTGCTGAAGGATAAGACCATGGCCCTGACCTCTCTGTTTGACGCCCTATGCGCGATTCTTGACCCAAAATACAGTATTGAGGCCAATGCCATCAAAGCCTTGAAGGATGCGGAGGCTGATATGGATTTGCCTCAGCAAACCGCGCCATTGGACCAAGTGTTTCTTGATGTCATGGCCAAGGCTGATGCCCACCCCATTTGTCGATTGATCGCGTCTATGCCATTTAACTGGATACCGCCGCAAACATCACAAGACCCGCTTTACCAAGAACACAGCAGTTTCAAAGCCCATGTTGAATTGATCGGGCCGACAGGCTTGGTGCCGTCATCTTCTATTCGCATGGGCCTATATGGCATGCGCCCCCATTCGGAATATGGCATCCGCACCCATCCCGCCGAAGAAACCTATATCATGCTAGCGGGGCATGCGCTTTGGATGCGTGGTGATTCCCCTTATGAAGGGCTGGTGACAGGCCAGCGTTCTTATCATCCGTCGATGATGCGCCATGCCACTAAAACAGAAGAGTCGGCTTTTATGTCGGTCTATATTTGGGATGGTGATCTTTCAACGGAAAAATACCAATATTTGGGCCTGCCTGAAGATTAGAAACCGTATTAGAGTGTGCCCGCACGCCCAATATTTTGATAGGTCAGACCTGCTTTTTCCACCGCTGCAGGGTCAAAAATATTACGCAAATCAACAATCGCATTGCCGCGCATCACGTCTTTAATCGATTGCGGCGTTAGGGCACGAAACTCATTCCATTCGGTGATCACCACCGCCACATCAGCATCTTGAAGGCATTCAGTTGCGCTGGTCATATATTGAACATCAGCCGGCAATAAAGGTTTGGCTTGATCCATGGCGGCAGGGTCATAGGCTTTGATAACCGCGCCTTCGGCGGCCAATCTTGGCAAGATATCCAAAGCCGGGCTATCACGCATATCATCTGTTTCAGGCTTAAAGGCCAGCCCCAAAACAGCGATGGTCTTACCCGCAACATTGCCATCCGCGCTGTTGATCACGCGGTCCGCCATAGCCAATTTACGTTCCGCATTATAGCGCACCACATCTTCGACAATCGTGACATTGCGGCTGTAATCTTCGGCTGTTTTGACCAAGGCCAAGGTATCTTTCGGGAAACAAGACCCGCCATAACCAGGGCCGGGGTGCAAAAACTTAGCCCCAATGCGTTTATCAAGCCCCATGCCCTTGGCAACATCATGAACATCGGCGCCAACCGCCTCACAAAGATCGGCCATCTGATTGATATATGAAATCTTCACCGCCAAAAACGCATTGGCGGCATATTTGATCAATTCGGACGTTTCAAGTGAGGTGAATAAGATCGGCGTTTCAAGCAAAAATAACGGCCGGTAAAGTGCGGCCATCACGTCACGGGCGGCGTCACTTTCAACCCCGACCACAACACGGTCTGGCCGCATGAAGTCATTAATGGCTGACCCTTCACGAAGAAATTCAGGGTTAGATGCCACATCAAATTCCGCTGTTGGATTGGTCTTTTTGACGATATTGAACACCTCACGTCCTGTGCCAACAGGAACGGTGGATTTGGTCACAATCACGGTATATCCATCAAGATGCTGCGCCACTTCTTCGGCGGCGGCATAAACATATGACAAATCAGCATGGCCATCACCACGGCGGGTTGGCGTACCAACAGCAATGAAAACAGCATCGGCATTGGCGACGGTTTTGGCCAATTCTGTCGTAAAACTAAGGCGTCCTGCAGATACATTCCGGGCCACCAGATCATCAAGCCCAGGCTCATAAATAGGGATTTCACCTGCATTCAAGCGGTCAATTTTTGACTGGTCTTTATCAACACAAGTGACGTTAAAACCAAATTCAGAAAAGCACGCCCCCGAAACGAGCCCAACATACCCTGATCCTATGACGGTGATATTCATCTTTTATTCCTACAAACTCTATAGTCTTAAACTAGATCAATCGCCCCAGATTAATACCCTAATGCGGTTTCAACAGATGCGGTAATCGCATGACCAAGCGCGATATGGGTTTCCTGAATAAGCGCGGTCTGATCGGCGGGGACAGCAATGGTCAAATCTGCAACCGCTTTTAATTTGCCGCCGCTTGCGCCAGTTAATGCAATCGTTTTAATGCCCATTGATTTGGCTTTTTCCATCGCCGCCACAACATTACCTGAATTACCGCTTGTGGAAATGCCGATTAAAACATCACCTGATCGGCCCAATGTTTCAACCTGACGGGCAAAAATATCTTGATAGCCAAAATCGTTGCTATAAGCGGTTAAAAATGACGTATCGGTAGTCAAAGCCAATGCCCTTAGGCCAGGGCGGGGGCGGGCATGGTCTAAGGTGGCAACAAATTCTGCGGCAATATGCTGGGCATCACCGGCGGAGCCACCATTACCACAAAGCATCAATGTGCCGCCTTCAGCCAAAGATGCGGCGATCATGCTGGCGGCTTCGGCAGCGACATCAGCGCATTCTTCGGCAGCTTTCGCTTTGACCGCTGCTGACCGTTCAAGGTGCAATTTGATGGCATCTATGATCATGGTACACTCGAAAATTATTAATTAATGATAAGTCACTTGGACTTAATTGCGTCATTAATATATAGGTTATCATAAATACGCTATAAATTTTTGGAAAACACATGTCAGCATTATCTGTCAAAAAAGCCATTTTTCCTGTTGGTGGATTGGGCACACGGTTTTTGCCTGCAACAAAATCCATGCCGAAAGAAATGTTGCCTGTGGTTGATAAACCGTTGATCCAATACGCGGTTGAAGAAGCTGCCGAAGCCGGAATAGAAGAGTTTATCTTTGTCACAGGGCGCGGCAAATCCGCCATTGAAGATCATTTTGATCATTCGATGGAATTGGAACAAACATTGCAATCCCGTGATAAAAAAGAAGCGCTTAAGTTGGTGCAATCGATGATGCGTGAACCTGGGTCCGTTGCCTATATTCGCCAGCAAGAACCCAAAGGTTTGGGCCATGCCGTATGGTGCGCCCGCCATTTGATCGGGGATGAGCCTGTCGCCATTCTGCTGGCTGATGATTTGATTCTGCCCAAGAAAGGGCAAAAGGGCTGTTTGGCTGAAATGGTTGAGGCCTGGTCCAAAACTGGCGGCAATATGGTGGCATCCATGTCAGTTGCGCCTGAACAAACCGCATCTTATGGCATCATCACCCCCGGTGAGAATGCAGAGGGAATGGCAGGACCATTAACCGAAGTTAAAGGGTTGGTTGAAAAACCAAAACCTGAAGACGCGCCATCAACCCTTGCTGTGGTGGGCCGCTATATTATTGAATCTGGCGTGTTTGCCGAATTAGATAAACAAGATTCTGGCGCAGGTGGTGAAATTCAAATCACCGACTCCCTTGCCCGCCGCATTGGTCATGTGCCGTTCCATAGTCTTAATTTTTCAGGCACACGCTATGATTGTGGGTCAAAAATAGGCTTCCTAGAAGCCAATATTGCATTTGCCCTTGCCCGTGATGATTTAAGTTCAGACCTTACCCAATGGCTGAAAGATTTGAATGTATAATGCAGCATCATTTTCATCCCACTATTCTGCGTGCCTATGATATTCGCGGTATCGTTGGCGAAACACTTTTTGCTGAAGATGCTTTTGCCATTGGTCTGGGGTTTGCCCAAAACTTAAGGCAACAGGGTGGGCGTCATGTGGTGGTTGGGCGAGATGGCCGGTTAAGTTCACCTGAACTGTCGCAAGCCTTGGCTGAAGGGCTGGTGGCTGGCGGGATGAAGGTCAGCGATATTGGCACAGGACCCACCCCAAAACTTTATTTTGCTGACCTGCATCTTAACGCTGATGCAGCGATTCAAGTCACCGGTTCACATAACCCGCCGACCCATAACGGTTTTAAAATGGTGATGGGGCATCGCCCTTTCTTTGCCGAAGATATTATCGCCCTTGGTGCAGATGCGGCATCGGGACTTGAGGTGGCGGCAGGCGGAAGTCTTGAAGCCATTGACCTGCAAGACGCTTATATCACCGCTATGCTGGATGCGGCGGGGGCCATCACCGGGCTTGATGATATGACCTTTATTTGGGATTGCGGCAATGGCGCGGCAGGCCCATCTGCTCTTGATCTGACGGCTAAAATTTCTGGCCGGCATCATGTCTTATTCGCTGATATTGACGGCACGTTCCCCAATCACCACCCTGATCCTGTCAACCCTGAAACTTTGGATTTATTGCGCGATGCGGTGGCGACCCATAAGGCTGAATTGGGGATCGGGTTTGATGGTGACGGCGATCGTATAGGCTTGATTGATGCCAAAGGCCGGCAAGTCCCCGGTGATTTGCTGACAGCTTATCTGGCGCGCCATAGTTTAAGGAAAACCCCCGGGGCAGATGTGATTTTTGATGTCAAATCATCGCTTGCTGCTCTTGACGCTGTCACGGCTTTAGGCGGCAATCCCATGCTCTGGAAAACTGGCCATAGCCATATGAAGATGAAAATGAAAGAAACCAAAGCCCCCATCGGCGGTGAGATGAGTGGCCATCTTTTTCTTGCTGATGGTTATTTTGGTTTTGATGATGCGCTTTTTGCGGCTTTGGCCGTCTTGCGTGAAATGGCGATTAGCGGTGAAAGCATCACCCAATATCTCGATAGCCTGCCACCAACTTTTGCCACCCCTGAATTGCGTATCCCTTGTTCTGATGAAACCAAGTTTGAGACCATCGCCAATGTTATGGCTGATGTCGCGGCTAATCCTGATGGTGATCAAGAGGATGTGGCGACCATGGACGGCATCCGCGTTACGGGTGAAAAAGGCTGGTGGTTGTTGCGGGCATCAAATACTGGGGCTGAACTGGTGGGGCGGGCCGAAGGCCGAAACGAAGCCGATTGCCAGATGCTGAAAAACCGCATTGCAACACGGCTTAAATCAGCAGGATTAGACTGGGCTGGCTAAATAAGGTAAGTCGGCAAAGTTTGTCGGCAATCTGGGGCATTGAGCGGCATTTTGCTTTACACAGAAGGTTGCTGAACTTATATTCACCCCCAAGAATCACCCTTAATCAGAGTATATGATCATGACATCACGGACTGACTGTCACGGCCTACAGGTTGCTGACGAATTGCTGGACTTCATCAACACCAAAGTTCTTCCTGGCGCAGGGATTGCCGCCGATGAGTTTTGGGCGGGCTTTGCCAAATCGGTCGCTGAACTGGCGCCTGAATCCCGTGCCCTTGTTGCCAAACGAGATGACCTGCAAACCAAGATTGATGCCTGGCTTGTTGCCCATCGCGGTGAAGATTTTAATGCTGACGCCTATACCAATTTCTTGATGGAGATTGGCTATCTTGTGCCTGAAGGTGATGATTTTGAGATCACCACCAGTAATGTTGATGAAGAATTTTCATCCATCGCTGGCCCACAATTGGTGGTGCCTGTCCTGAACGCACGTTATGCTTTGAACGCCGCCAATGCCCGTTGGGGCAGCCTCTATGACGCGCTTTATGGCACCGATGCGATTAGTGAAGAAGATGGCGCCACCCGTGCAAGCGGCTATAACCCGAAACGTGGTGAAAAAGTTATCGCCCATGCCCGTGCTCACTTGGATGCTGTTGCCCCACTGGCGGTTGGCAGCCATAGCGATGTTCAATCTTTTGCTGTTATCGATGGCGGTCTTGTGATCACCATGCTGGATGGCAGCACCACAGGGCTGGCGGATACCGCTATGTTCCGCGGCTATACCGGTGATGCGTCCGCGCCAACATCTATTTTGCTGGCGGTCAATAACATGCATATTGAAATTATGTTTGATGCCAATGGGGCGATCGGCTCAACTGACCCTGCGGGCATTAATGATATTGTGTTGGAATCAGCTGTTTCCACCATTGTTGACCTTGAAGATTCTGTCGCCGCCGTCGACGCCGAAGATAAAGTTTTAGCCTATACCAATTGGCTGGGGCTTATGGTGGGTGACCTCAAAGATACATTTGAAAAAGGCGGCAAGACCATCACCCGTGCGCTGAACCCTGATCGTCAATACACCGCCCCTGATGGCAGCGCCCTGACCTTGCATGGCCGGTCCATGATGCTGGTGCGTAATGTCGGTGAATTGATGACAAACCCTGCGATCCTATTGCCCAATGGTGATGAAATCCCTGAAAGCATTATGGATGCGTTTATTTCAACAGCCATTGCCATGCATGACCTGAAGAAAACAGAAGGTCCACGCAATTCACGGGCTGGGTCTGTTTATATCGTAAAGCCGAAAATGCACGGCCCTGAAGAAGTGGCTTTTGTGAATAAAATGATGGGTCAGGTTGAAGACCTTTTAGGGCTGGCGGCATCCACCATCAAGATCGGGATTATGGATGAAGAACGCCGCACCACGGTGAATCTGAAAGAATGTATCCGCGCCGCCAAAAGCCGTGTTGCGTTCATTAACACAGGTTTCCTTGATCGGACCGGTGATGAAATTCACACCTCCATGGAAGCCGGCCCCATGATCCGTAAAGCAGAGATGAAAGGCACCGCCTGGATTCAATCTTATGAAGATTGGAATGTTGATAAAGGTTTGGCTTGCGGTCTTAGCGGCAAAGCCCAGATCGGCAAAGGGATGTGGGCGATGCCTGATTTGATGGCCGCTATGCTGGAACAAAAAGTCATGCATCCAAAGGCGGGGGCAAATACCGCATGGGTGCCATCACCGACAGCGGCGACTTTGCACGCCACCCATTATCATCAGGTTGATGTTTTCGGCATCCAAGACAGCCTGAAAGGTAAGCCACGCGGCAAATTGGAAGACCTTTTGAATATCCCTGTAAACCGCGAAACCAATTGGTCCGAAGATGATATTCAGGCCGAATTGGATAATAACGCCCAAGGTATTCTGGGCTATGTGGTGCGTTGGATTGACCAAGGCGTGGGTTGTTCAAAAGTGCCTGACATCAATAACATTGGCCTGATGGAAGACCGCGCAACATTGCGGATTTCATCTCAGCATATCGCCAATTGGTTGCACCATGGCATCACCACCGAAGACCAAGTCATGGCCACCATGAAACGCATGGCTAAAGTCGTGGATGGGCAAAACGCGGGCGACCCGCTTTATGAACAGATGGATGGTAATTTCGACACATCCATCGCGTTTAAAGCCGCATGTGAGCTGGTCTTTGAAGGCCGTGTTCAGCCGTCAGGATATACCGAACCTGTCCTCCATGGCCGCCGCCTCGAAAAGAAAAGCGCCTAAGGTGATTTAAATGGACAGGGACGGCAACAATAAAAAAACCGTCCTGTCCTATGCGGCTTATGATTGGGCGGCATCGCCCCTACCAACACTGCATGCAACATTTGTTTTTGCGGTCTATTTCACCACCGTCATTATGCCCGAAGGCGGGACGGTGGCTTGGGCGTGGATGACCGCGCTTGCGGGTATTGCGGTTGCGGTTATCGCGCCATTTTCAGGCATAATTGCTGATCGCTATGGCTGGCGTAAAAAATCGCTTTTTGTCTTAACACTGATGGCGATTGTTGCCGGGGCTTTGCTTTGGCTTGTCCAACCTGACAGCCGTTTCATTGCTTTGGCTTTGGGGCTTTCAGCGGTGTTGATCTTTGCCACGGAATTATCCTTTGTTTTCTATAACGCCTTGCTGCCGAAAGTGGCCAATGCCAAAACCATCGGCCGGGTTTCAGGGCTGGCATGGGGGTTTGGCTATATCGGGGCGATCCTCTCCCTTGGTTTGGTTTTAGGGGTTTTGATATTGCCTGAGATGCCGCCCTTTGGTCTTGATGCTGATAGGGCGGAACATATCCGCATTACCATGCCTTTGGCGGCGCTGTGGCTGGCCTTATTTGTTCTTCCGTTTTTTCTGTATGTGCCTGAAGGCAAGCCTGACCCCGCCGCCCAAAACCTGCGCCAGACATGGCGATTGATCCGTCACACCCCGGGGATGTTGCGGTTTTTAATCACCCGCATGATCTATGCCGATGGGCTGGTGACATTATTTGCTTTTGGTGGGATTTTTGCCGCCAATGTCTTTGGGCTTAATCAGACAGATGTTTTGATTTTTGCGATTGTCACCAATTTGACGGCGGGCATTGGCGCGATTATTGGCGGCTGGGCAGATGATCATTTCGGCGCGATTAAAACCATCCGCGCGAGCCTTGTTGCACTGATCATCATCGGGGCGGCGATTATGCTGGCAACAGACCCCATCATATTTTGGGCCATGGGCAGTTTATTGGGTTTTTTCATTGGGCCTCTGCAATCGGCCAGCCGCAGCCACCTTGCCCGCATTGCCCCCAAAGACAAAGAAGCCCAAGTCTTTAGTTTCATGATGCTGACAGGGAAATCCACAGCCTTTGTGGGGCCATTTTTATATGGAGTTGTGGTGTTGATAACAGGCCAAGACCGCTTTGGCATGGCGGTGGTATTGGCGCTGTTGATCGGCGGGTTGTTGTTATTGCGTCCCACCCCGAAATAAGTGTGAATTAATTGTCGATTTGCTGACGCATTTGATCGCGCAGATCATCAAGGGATACGGTTTTTTTACCGCGTTCAATCTGCCAGAACGACCAGCCATTACAGCTTTCACGCCCCAGCATTTTAGCGCTTAATGAATGGATTGACCCTGACCGCGGCAAGTCGCGCGCGCCCTTTGGGGTGGCCTCCAGCAGACTGCCATCGGCGCGCACCCGCGCCCGCCATTGGCCTTTCGGACAGACCAAGGTCTCACCGGGTTTGATCATTCCGCCTTCAAGCAAAGCCCCAAATGGCACGCGAGTGGCGGCTCTTTTCGTGGGCATGGCCAAAAGTTCAGGTTCGGAGATAGGCTTGACGCTGGCCAAACGCTGTTTGGCGACATCAGCATAGGTTTCATCACGCTCAATGCCGATAAAATTCCGGCCTAATTTCTTGGCGACCGCCCCGGTGGTGCCTGACCCGAAAAACGGATCTAAAATCAAATCACCTGGGTTGCTGGATGCCATGATCACCCGCGCCAAAAGCGATTCAGGCTTTTGGGTAGGATGGGCACGCTGGCCATTTTTTTCGTCCTTGATGCGTTCACCACCATTGCACACGGGCAACGTCCAATCTGAACGCATCTGAACATCATCATTCATCGCTTTCATGGAATCATAATTAAACGTGTAACGCGATTTCTGTGATTTCACCGCCCAGAGCAATGTTTCATGGGCATTGGTAAAACGGCGGCCACGGAAATTAGGCATGGGGTTGGATTTTCGCCAGATGACGTCATTAATCATCCAGAACCCTGTATCCTGGAGGACCGTGCCAACACGGTAAATATTATGGTAGGAGCCGATCACCCAAATCGCGCCATCAGGCTTCAGGATACGGTGGGCTTCAGCCATCCATGCTTTGGTAAATTCATCATAGGCGCGGGTCGTATCAAATTTATCCCAATCTTCCAAAACAGCCGTGACGGCGGTTTCATCAGGCCGGGTTAATTGCGCGCCGCTTAGTTGCAAATTATAAGGCGGGTCAGCAAAAATCAAATCAACAGAATCATCGGGCAAACGCTTTAATTCAGCGATGCAATCACCGATAACCACCGAATTGGTGATCTTTTTAAGATGCGTTTCTGCTTTGTTAGCCATTGAATTATCCTTTGCTTGAAACCCATCTTTTCGCAGAGAATCATGTAAAGTCAATGCCTTATGAGACAAAGATAAAGTAATTTCTATATCTGGTGGCGGATTTTGGAAACCGCCCTTTATCTTGTGGTGGGATTTTTCACAAAAGCCGTTCAATGGGCTTAAAGGATCGGCGGTGATGCGGGGTGACCCCCTGTTTCGCCAAGGCCAATTGATGGGCTTTGGTGCCATAGCCTTTGTTTTCTGCCCAGCCATACCCGGGGAAATCTTGATCAAGATCATCCATTAGCAGATCGCGGGTTTCTTTTGCCATGATCGATGCTGCCGCAATCGAAAGCGACCGCCCATCGCCTTTGATAATAGGGGTAATGGCTGGCGGGTTGGCCAAAAATTGCCGCAAGCGGGGAAAGGGCGGGGCCAAATTGCCATCCACCAAGACGGTGACATCAACTGAAGGGTCATGACAATGAAGCAGGGCCATCACCGCATCATCCATGGCCTTAAATGTCGCTTGCAAAATGCCGTCTTGGTCAATCACCGCAACCGATGATGATGCTGTGGCATACTGAACATCCTGATGGATTTGCAGGGCCAGAAATAAATCACGGCGTCTGACAGCGTTCAATTTTTTGGAATCATTCAGCCCATGGGGCAGGTTTTGCCATTGATCCGGCGTAATCCATACCGCCCCTGCCGTGACAGGCCCTGCCCAAGGCCCGCGGCCAGCTTCATCAACGCCAATGACAATTCGGTCTGGATTGGCAAATAAATCAGGCCGATCATTGATGGCCGCGATTTCTAAACTAAAATCAGGGGACGATTGAACAGAAAGTTTATGACGGTCAGCTTGATCGGCCACCGATCCCACTTTCCAATAATCTAGGCATGATCTCAACAAAATTGCAGGGCTGGTGACGGATATCCAATTGCCATTTCAAGATATCATCCCAACCATCACGGCAAGCCGATGGCGACCCGGGCAAAGCGAAAATATAGGTCCCACCAGCAACCCCGCCAATGGCACGGCTTTGTAATGCCGATGTCCCGATTTTGGCAAAACTAAGCCAACGGAACATTTCACCAAAGCCTTCGATCTCTTTATCAAAGATACCGCGCATGGCTTCTGGCGTCACATCTCGTCCGGTCACGCCAGTCCCGCCGGTGGAGATAACCGCGTCAATTTCAGGGTCTTCAATCCAGATTTTCAGCATGGCTTGAATTTCATCAATATCATCACGCACGATCGTTCGGCTGATCAAATGATGGCCATATTCGGTGACGCGGGTCGACAGAACATCACCTGATTTATCATCAGCCGTGGTGCGGCTGTCCGAAATCGTCATGACAGCAATCCCTATAGGGATAAAATCTATGGTTTCATCAAGCCGGCCAGTCATGTCATCCCCCATAATATTCTAATTTGTGATGCGTTAGTTTGCGCATTTCTCATTGAGTTTAGTCAACATGCAGACGCGGTTATCTTGCTGGCCTTGGAAGGGCGCATAGGTCGCTTTGCCTTCACCCGCTAGATTAGAAACAGCCACCGCGTTCTGCCCCAGCCGTTTGCGGTAAATCCACAGGTTTGTCATGACATTTTTGACGTAAAACCGTGTTTCTCGGGCTTGCAGGGATTCCAACAGCATTAATGTGTCGCCACCATGATTGACTTTACGCATCCATTTTCTGAGGTTGCCAGGCCCGCCGTTATACGCGGCCAGCAATTTGACCATATCATTTTCAATTAGCGGTTCATTTAAAAGATGCAGGATATAATCTTCACCAATTTTGATATTCACCGCTGGCACCATCAGATCATGTCTCTTTTTGCCGCGATAGCCGCGATCACGGGTGATGAACGCTGCCGTCGCCGGCATCAATTGCATCAAGCCGCTGGCTTTCGCCCAAGATTTTGCCCGTGGGTTAAAGCCTGATTCTTGACGCATGACCGATAAAAGCACGGCCTGATCAATGCGGATCGGTGCGCCTGCCTCGAAATCAGGGATCGGATAAAGCCCGCCATAATAAACCCGGCCTTGTTCACGCTTGATCACATCCGCGGTGCGGAACGACAGCCCTGCCATATGGGTTTTTGCCGCAAATGCCATGGTCTGAACCTTTTGGTCATCGGTCATTTCTCCCCAGAGATAGCGTAATTCACGGCTGGCATGATAGGTTTCACCCACCTGCAACAAGGCGAATGCCCGCATCCCGCCGGGGGTTGATTTCAACCAGTTCAAATAATCGGTGGTCACTTCAGGCAAGTCAAAGTCTAGCGTAATGTCTTGGCCCAGGGCTTCGGCGGCTAAACTGCCATAGAATGTATCTTGATGCTGGGCGGCGATCTCAAGGTAACGGAAGGATTCTGCTGCATTGCCATTGCGCAATTCACCGCGGCTGGCCCAAAACGCAGCGCTCGCCACCAAATGTCCGCTGGCCTTTTCATCTTCGGCCAGGACATGGAAAAAATTCAAGGCTTGGTCAATATCC
Organism: Alphaproteobacteria bacterium; assembly: GCA_011522975.1. GTDB lineage: Bacteria > Pseudomonadota > Alphaproteobacteria > Puniceispirillales > UBA1172 > JAGWAQ01. The sequence goes on from WTHX01000001.1 coordinate 19,653, forward strand.
CCGCTTCGCCACGCCGCGATCCCTGCTGTCCAATAGGCGACAGGCACTTTAGACCCTGCAATCGCGATGGCCTGACGGGCCTGGCGAATGGCATTGATGTCTTTGCCGTAAATGAAATAGCCATGGGCGATATCAGCCCGCAACACCGCTTCTTCATATTTTGTCAGGTAACGCAAATTGCCTTTCGTGAGCAGATCACGCCCCCCTGATGGCCAACCTGATCTGATTTTATAACGAATTTCACGGGCAATCTGACGTGTTTTTGACGGTGAAGCCCGCCCCGCCCTTGTGGTGGGAATAGCCACATAACTGCCGCCCAAAGAAGACCGACCATAGCCGTTCAAATATCCTTTTTTCGGCGCTTTCGGGGCTTTGGCTTTGGATGGTTTCCGCTTTTTGGCCAGCCATGAAATTCGGCTTGCGGCGGGATGGTCATTATATTTTTTGAGCCATGATGACAATTCTTTATATGAAGACCGCCAGCCAGTCGGGTGCAGATAGCGTTGCGATAACACCCGCCCTAATAACAAATCGCTATCTAACGCTTTGATGAGTTTATCGGCCTCTTTCCATTTTTTATCCTGCTGGAGGGCGAAAATATCTTGATAACGTTTGACATCAGCATCGGACAGCGGTTCAGGCAAATCAAGATTATGCACTTCAAAAGGCAGAGTTCCCGCATAGGCGGTTGATAAAGGGCCTATGCCGATGCCAAAAAACATCAGAAAAACCATAAAAACTTTGGAAAGTTTACGCTGCATCTGCAAACCCTGTACCATCTTAATTACGATTTCGATTTAACCATTGCTGTTGCTGGCAATCAATCCTTAAGCCGTTTAAGGCTCAAAAATTTTTGACGTGATGATACAACATGCGCAAATCCTGCCATGCCAAGGCTTTCTGGCCGGGTGTCCGCAATAAATAAGCAGGGTGCAATGTTGCCAATAATGGGATTGTGCCATTGCCATGGTCAAATTCATGCCATTTGCCGCGGCATTTCAAAATCCCATCCTGAGTGCCCAATAAGGCTTTGGTGGATGACCCGCCCAAAGTGACAATCACTTTTGGGGCAATTAATTGAATATGGCGTTTCATGATGGGTAAAAACGCAGCGATTTCTTCGGTGGTGGGGGTGCGATTCCCCGGCGGCCGCCATAGAATAATATTGCTGATGTAAAGATTAGATCGCGTCAGCCCAATGCTGGCCATCATGCGGTCAAGCAATTGGCCACTGACCCCAACAAAAGGCTTACCCTGACGGTCTTCATCAGCCCCTGGGGCTTCACCGATTAACATGATATCAGCATCGGGATTGCCGTCACTAAAGACCATATTGCTGGCTGTTTTTTTCAACCCGCAGCCATCAAAATTGCTGCACGCCTGTCGCAACGCCTCAAGGTCCTGACAGCCCGCCCAATTTTGGTCCGTGATCATGTCTGGCGCGGGGGATAAAACCGTTTCATTCTGCCCAAGCGTTGGCGGCGCTAAAATAGCAATGGGGGCTTCTGATAATTGATTATTCTGCCCATCAGCCACAGCATTGACCGCACCAGAAGACGGGCTGGAGACAAAAGGTTCATCCAACAACGCTTCATCCGCCCCCATCTCAACCTGTTGGCGGAGCATGGATAACATTTCTTGAGGGCTGTAATCTTCGTCTGACTGCGGCGGCATCATGCTAATAAATGTCTTGTTATGGCGATTTTTCAGGTATTCATCTTTTAATATAGGGAATTGTATGGTCTCGTCTAGTTCAGATGCTGGCATAGGCTGGATCATTCAAAATTTTCATTTGGGGAATGGGAGAGTGGCATGGAACGCGAATCCATGGAATTTGATGTTGTTGTTGTCGGGGGCGGGCCTTCTGGTCTTTCTGCTGCCATTCGGCTGAAGCAACTGGCCAATGAAAAAGGCCAATCCATTGAAGTATGTTTGATTGATAAAGGGGCTGAAATCGGTGCCCATATTCTGTCAGGGGCTGTGTTAGAGCCGCGCGCACTCAATGAATTGATTCCAAATTGGCAAGATTTAGGCGCGCCATTGGATACGCCTGTCACCAGTGACCGTTTCATGTTCTTAACCGAAACCAGCAGTTTCCGTCTGCCTACACCGCCACAGATGAACAACCATGGCAATTACATCATCAGCCTTGGTAATTTCTGTCGCTGGCTGGGCGAACAGGCCGAAGCCCTTGGGGTTGAAGTCTATCCTGGGTTTGCCGCCGCTGAAGTGCTTTATAATGACGACGGCAGTGTGCGCGGAATTGCAACGGGCGATATGGGCATTGGCAAAGATGGCGAAAAAACAGATGCCTATGA
>WTHX01000017.1 GCA_011522975.1 Alphaproteobacteria bacterium
AAGAGACAGGAATATCGGAAAAAATGATAGCAGCATCGAGATCAAACCGATCAATTGGCTGCAATGTGGCTTCAGCGGCTTTTGGGCTATTCAGGCAATATGAGATAAAATCAGGTTCAGACGATCTTAACGCCCGATATTCAGGCAAATACCGTCCTGCTTGGCGCATAAACCAAATGGGTGTTTTTTCATCTTTTATGCCACTCAAGGTTTTTTGCAGACGCATGATTTATCCCAATAACTATAATATTAATATATATATAAATAGGTTGTTGTAGTTGTTGGCGATCGCAATATGGTAAAACCAACACATCCACAGTTTATCAACAGAATTATCCCAAAAAACAAGGTTTATAATTGACGCATGACCATGAACAGAGCCAATACCCCCCAGTTTTATAAACTGGTAAAGTTTTTTATCCCCATGTGGAAAACTTCTCTGATAATTGCTAGTTTAAATGAACAACAATTTATAACGGCCATGGATGGTTGATTTATCCCAAATTTAACCACAAGTTTTCCCCAAGCATGGAAAGCATCTTTTGAAGGATAACATCTTAGGTTAAAGACCATAGAAGAACATATGTCAGACAATTTGCGCAAACTTCATATTCATCTGGTATCAGATGCCACAGGTGAAACCACCCATCAATTGGGACGGGCGGCATTGGCGCAATTTAAAAATGTCCAAGTCATTGAACATGTCTGGACATTGGTTCGCAGTGAAGCACATTTGAATCAAATCGAAGATTCAATCGCCAAACATAAAGGTGTTGTTCTGTTCAGTTTGGTTGATCGCAACCTTAGGCAAAAAATGGAAATGATGTGTCACCGTTATGCTGTGCCTTCGGTCAGTGTGCTTGACCATATTACCCATACTATTTCAAAAATCTTAGGTCAGCCCGAAACAGGCGTGACAGGTGGCCAGCACCGTATGGACCGCGCTTATTTTGACCGAATGGAAGCGCTTGATTTTGCTATTCAACATGATGATGGTCAGGCGATTTCAACCGTCAATCTTGCTGATATCTTGATTGTTGGCGTTTCCAGAAGTTCCAAAACACCGACATCAATTTATTTGGCGCATCGCGGTTATAAAGTGGCCAATTACCCCCTTGTCCCCGGGGTTGATATGCCGCTTGATGAGATCCCCCATAAATCCATGTTTATTGTGGGGTTGATCAAGGATGCTCGAAGTCTCCGCCAGATCAGACGCAACCGGTTGATCTCCATCAACGAAAGTGAATTGACCGATTACGCCGATGAAGAAAAAATTGCCGAAGAAGTCGCCTCGGCACGGCGGCTGTTTAATCGTCATAAATGGCCAGTGCTTGACGTTTCCCGACGTTCGGTTGAAGAAACTGCCGCGGCGATCATTAATCTCCATAGCCGTTGGCTTGAAGAAAAAGACCAAGACCCAGAAAAAGATCAAGATCAACAACCGGCAAACACAGATTAATGTTTTACCATCTGCCCCATAAAGAAATTGTTCTGGCCTCAGCCAGCCGCACAAGACAAAAAATGCTTGCCGATGCAGGGATGCATATCAGGGCTGAACCTGCTCATATTGATGAAGACAGTTTAAAAGCCGCCGCTCAAGCCGAAAAAGCCTCTGGTCTTGATGCCGCAACCCTGATTGCTGAAATGAAAGCCCAGAAAATCAGCGCGCTTAACCCTGATGCTTTTGTCATTGGGTCAGATCAGTTGCTGACTCAAGGTGAGGATTGGTTTTCAAAACCTGAAACTTTGGCCGAAGCCAAATCCACCCTTCAAAAACTTTCAGGTCAAACCCATCAATTGGTGACAGTTGGTGTTCTGTATGAAAATGGTAAACGGCTTTGGCATCATGCGGAAAGCCCTAAAATTTCGATCCGGAATTTATCAGACCAAGAGATTGATGATTATCTGAAGATTTTAGGGGATGATTATGCCGCAACCCCTGGCGTTTACATGATTGAAAAATTAGGCGCGCAAATCATCAGCAAAATTGAGGGCTGCCCCTATGCTGTCTTGGGCTTGCCCTTGTTGCAATTGCTAAGTTTCCTGCGTCAACACGGCTTAACTTTAAAGGATCAGTAATGCTTATTTTGGGACTAACAGGGTCAATCGCCATGGGAAAATCCACCATGGCGATGCAATTCCGCCAAGAAGGCATCCCTGTGCATGACGCTGATCAAGCGGTTCATGATTTGATGGCGGCAGGAGGGGCAGCCAGTGACCAAGTCGCAGCAATATTCCCTGATGCGCAAAATCCTGATGGCAGTATCGACCGCCCTACATTGGGCCGTCTTGTTTTTAATAACGGTGAAGCCCGCCAGCAATTGGAAAGTATTTTGCATCCCTTAGTGCGAAAGAACCGGGATGATTGGTTGGAGGACCACCGCCAAGTTGGCGCGTGGTGTGTTGCGTTAGACGTCCCGCTTTTATTTGAAACAGGTGGCGAAAAAGATTGTGATTTAACGGTGGTGGCAACAACTTCAACCTATCAACAAAGAATGCGGGCATTATCACGCCCGGGCATGACAGAAGAACGGCTCAATGCTATTCTGCAATTGCAAATGCCTGATCAGATGAAACAGGATAAAGCAGATTTCGTCATACCCACCAGTTATGGCCGTCTTGTCAGTCTTTTTCATATCAGGCAATGCCTCGAACAATGTCGTCTTTTTGGCTCATCCTCTGGGCGTAAAAAACCTGAATGATGAGTCCTTCAACAGAAAGTCAATTCAATGCGTGAGATTGTCCTTGATACAGAAACCACAGGGTTAAGCCCGCAAGATGGTCACCGCATCATTGAAATTGGTGCGCTTGAGATGATTAATCATGTCTCAACGGGCAAAACATTTCACGTTTATATCAACCCTGAACGGCCAATCGACCCTGATGCCATGGCGGTTCACGGCATCACCGATGAACGGGTGGCGGGTGAACCTGTTTTTGCAGATCTTGTGGATGACTTTCTCAATTTTATTGGCGATGACCAAATGGTCATCCACAACGCGCCTTTTGATATGGGATTTATCAATGCCGAATTAGAACGTTGCGGTAAAACAGCCCTGCCCATGGATCGCGCGATTGATACATTGGTGATGGCGCGCAAAAAATTTCCTGGGGGTCAAGCCAGTCTCGATGCGCTTTGCCGAAAATTTGGGATTGATAACAGCCACCGTGATCTGCACGGCGCGATGATCGATACCGATTTATTGGCTGAAGTTTATATTGAATTGCTTGGCGGCAAACAGCCAGGGCTAACCTTGGCGCTGGATAACCCTGCAATTGATTCGAAAAAGAATCAAAACACGGTTACAACCGATATTAGCGCTGAAAAGTCAGCCGCACGGCCCGCCCGCCCCCATCATGCCAGCGTGGAAGAACTGGCGGCGCATCAAGCCTTCATCACATCCATGAAAGACCCGTTATGGGCAGAATATGATGAAAGGTTGAAAACGCCTGACGACCAGAACAATTAATTGATTGATCTTATTACGCGTTGCCGGCTGACGCTTGTTCCATGCCTTGCTGATAAATCCGAACAAAATCAATTGGCTGAATATTCAATGGCATAAACCCACCGGCTTGGGTGGTTTGAGACAAAATTGCCCGCGCGAATGGGAAGATCAGGCGTGGCCCTTCGATCATGACAATCGGATGGATGGTATTGTCTTCAACCCCTTCGCCAACAGAAATGATCGCGGCATAGGACAATTCGGCCAAAAACATATCTTTGTCATTACGCTTGGCAGAGGCGCGAATATGCAGAACAACTTCAAAATACCGATCCTGCGGCTGTGGGTTGGCCGTAACATTGACGTTGATCTCAATTTCAGGCTGGCCTTCTTGTTCAATCAGCATCTGTGGTGAGTTAGGATTTTCAAAAGAAAAATCTTTAATATATTGCGTGTGAATCACAAGGCTTTGCTGAGGCTGTTCTTGTGCTGCGTCTTGTTTTTGGTCTTCGGCCATGGAAATCTCCTTAATTTAAAATAATCCTGTTGGATGATTATTCTTTATCTTTGCGTTCATAGTCGCCTTCGATAATGGTTGCAGAAGGATCATCATCATGAAGGTGACGTTGATCATTAAAATGTGGGTCTGGATGATGCGGCTGATCGGCTGATTGAAACCCGCCCTGAAACCCGCTTGAGAATCCAGATTGATTAAACTGAAAAGATGACTTGCTGTACATCTTTTGCACCAGAGGTTTCAACAAAAAATAGAGCCCCAAGATCAAAACAGGACGTAATCCTGGGATAAATAAGATCAGCCCAAAAGCATCAGTGGCATAGCCGGGGATTAACAACAAAAATGCAGCAAATAAAATAGCCATGCCATCGGCGACATCTAAAACAGGAGGGCGGCCTGCTTTGACGCTTTCCTGCATCCGTGCCATGGTCGCCCGACCTGACGCACGCAACAACCGTATTCCAATGGCGGCGGTGACAAAAACACCAATAATTGTCAACAAAACACCAATCGCATCACCGACAAGACCAAAAACAATGATCTCAAGCCATATCACCCCAATAAACAGAGCGAATGTGATTAAACCCAGCACGACATAGTCCTTTCATACAGCCCTTGCAGGACAGATTGTTTAATCCGCCTTGTTTATCAGGCTAGAGGTTACTATTTATATGTAAGAATACAAAATCTCAATTAAAGGTCTAAATAGTTTTTGAGACCTGACCCGAAGTCAGGTTATATTAAATTTAATTTCGATCATAAAACAACGCGCGAACAAAGGATCAAACCCATGCCCGGTGGAATACCCTTAATTGACATTCTCATCTTTGCGATTATTGCAATCTTCCTTGGTTTGCGATTGCGCTCAGTTTTGGGCAAAAGAACAGGGTTTGAACAAGATTTTAGCCGCGAGCAACAAAACCATGAGGCGGCAGATTCATCATTGGCGCCGGCTGAAGTTACTACCCTGACAGGCGATGGTGTTTCCGCTGTTATGTCAGCAGATCCAAGTTTCAGTGAAAAAGAATTCATCAAAGGGGCTTCTGCTGCCTATGGCATGATTCTGAACGCTTTTGCCGAAGGTGATCTGGAAACCCTGAAAACATTGCTGGGTTATGAAATGAACATCAGTTTCGCCGATGCGATCCGTGAGAGGCAAAAAGCGGATGAAACTCTTGCCATTGATCTGCAATCTATTGACCGCGCGGTGATCTCATCTGCGAAATTGCGCGATGGCGTGGCTTCTTTGGTGGTTGAGTTTACATCGCGCCAACAGCGGGTGTTAAAATCAAGCGATGGGTCTGTCATTGATGGTGATTCTGAAACTGTTGAAACCTTTATTGATCTGTGGACATTTGAAAGAGATATCAGTTCAACCGACCCGACATGGTTGTTGGTTGAAACAGAAACAGTGCAACAATAATTTTGAGGTCTTTTAGGTTTCGATGACAGCGCTTAATCAGAAAAAATCCCCTAAAGTTGGATTGTTTGTCACCTGTTTGATTGATGCTATGCGTCCCAGCGCGGGCATGGCGGCATTAAAACTATTGGAAGACGCGGGTTGTCAGGTCATTGTCCCTGAAAATCAATCTTGTTGCGGTCAGCCCGCGTGGAATTCAGGCGATATTGCCTCAGCCCAAGCCGTGGCCATCCCTTTCCTGAACAGTTTTGAAGATTGTGACTATGTGGTTGTGCCCTCAGGGTCATGTTCAGGAATGCTGGCGCATCATCTGGTTGATCTTTTTGAAAATTCAAATGACCCTCTTTACCGTCAGCAAGCGGTTAAAATCGCGGCAAAAACCTATGAATTGACGTCATTTCTGGTGGATGTCATGGGGGTTAAAAATGTCGCTGGTTCTTATCAAGGGCGGGTGGCTTACCATGACAGTTGTTCGTCTTTGCGGGAAATGAAAGTCAAAGACCAACCTCGGGCCTTGTTAAAATCAATGGGCGCTGATGTGGTTGATCTTGAAAAAGCCGATACCTGTTGCGGGTTTGGCGGCACATTTGCGGTGAAATATGGTGATATTTCTGGCGCTATGGTGGATGATAAAGCGGCTGATGTTACGGCACAATCGCCCGACTTATTGGTGGCGGGTGATATGGGCTGTCTGATGAATATCGCAGGGCGGCTTTCCCGCCGTGGCAGTTCGATTGCAGTGCGTCATGTGGCTGAAGTATTGGCTGGTGATATGACCGCGCCGCCGATTGGCAGCGGTGATGATCAATAGGGGTTGAGATGGAAGTTTCATCACAAAATTTTAAAGAAAATGTGCATCAAGCGGTCGATGACGACAATTTGAAAGGGGCAATGGGCAAATTGACAGGCGCGTTACGCCCTAACCGCGCCAAAGCTGTTGCTGGCTTGCCTGAATTTGATGAATTGCGTGACCATGGTATCGCTATCAAGATGCACACGCTTGATCATATCGACACCTATCTTGAACAGTTTGAACAGAATGTAATTGCCAATGGCGGTCATGTCCATTGGTGCGCTGATGAAGACAGCGCCAGACAAACGATCCTTGATCTTTGCCGCCAACATGATGTGAAAACCGTCACCAAAGGCAAATCGATGGTGACCGAAGAACTGGGATTAAATAATTTCCTTGATCAGCATGGCATCTTGCCGCTTGAAACAGATTTAGGCGAATATATCATTCAATTGCGGGGCGAAAGCCCGTCCCATATCATTGCCCCTGCGACTCATTTGCAGCGTGATGATATTGCCCAGACGTTCCGTGACGCCCATCAGCATTTAGACCCTGATCGCCC
>WTHX01000125.1 GCA_011522975.1 Alphaproteobacteria bacterium
CTGGTGGAAACAGGCAGCCTGATGCAATCCACCACCGATACAGAAGCCATTGTTCATCTGGTGGCGCGGTCGCATCAAGACTCCCCTAGTTTGCGTCTGGTCGATGCGTTGAAACAGGTTGAAGGGGCTTACTCGCTGGTTTGCTTGACCCCTGAAGGGTTGATCGGCGCGCGTGACCCTCATGGTGTCCGCCCGCTTGTACTGGGTCAGGTCGATGACGCTTATGTCTTGGCGTCTGAGACTTGCGGGCTTGATATTATCGGCGCGCATTATATCCGTGATCTTGAACCCGGTGAAATGGTGGTGATCAATCAGGATGGAATCGAATCCAGTTTCCCATTACAGAAAGCCGCGTCTCGTTTTTGTGTTTTTGAATATATTTATTTCGCCCGCCCTGACAGCACACTGGAAGGCCGTGATGTTTATCACGCCCGCAAAGAAATTGGTGCTGAACTGGCGCGTGAGAATGTCGTTAATGCCGATATTGTCGTGCCTGTGCCTGATTCTGGTGTACCGGCGGCTTTGGGTTATGCCGAAGAATCAGGCCTGCCATTTGAATTGGGAATTATCCGTAATCACTATGTGGGGCGGACGTTTATTCAACCAACGGATTCAGGCCGCCAGACAGGGGTGAAGTTAAAACACAACGCCAATACAGCCTCAGTTTCAGGGAAATCAATTATTCTGGTGGATGATTCGATTGTTCGCGGCACCACATCCATGAAGATTGTCACCATGATGCGGAACGCTGGCGCAAAAGAAGTCCATTTACGCATTGCAAGCCCGCCTACCACCAACCCTTGTTTCTATGGGGTGGATACGCCTGACCGCGATAAATTAATCGCTTCCCGCATGGATACTGATGCGATTGCCAAAGAAATTGGCGCTGATAGCCTTGCGTTTATCAGCATGGATGGACTTTACCGTGCTTTAGGCATGGCCGAAGGCCGCAACCCTGATGCGCCGCAATTATGCGACGCTTGCTTTTCAGGCGAATACCCCATTCAACCCGAAGACCAGAACAACCCTGAAAACCGCTTTGGGGGGAAATAATCATGACGACAGAAAATCGCATCGCGCTTGTCACTGGCGCATCAAGGGGGCTGGGTAAAGCCGCCGCCCTCGCCTTGGCTAAAACAGGCACGCATATTATCGCCACCGCCCGCACCATTGGCGCATTGGAAGAATTGGATGACGACATTAAAGCCGCAGGCGGTAGTGCCACATTGGTCCAAATGGATTTGGGCGACCGCCCTGCCATGGCCAATCTTGCCCAAGCCATCCAAGACCGTTGGGGACGGCTTGATGTCATGATCGCCAATGCTGGTGTTTTGGGCGTATTAACCCCTGTATCGCATTTGGATGAAACCGTTTGGGATGAAGTGATCGACACCAATCTTTCAGCCGTATGGCGGATGATCAGGGTATTTGACGGCTTGTTGCGGCAATCACCCGCTGGCCGTGCTGTCTTGGTGACGTCTTCGGCATCCCATGGCGGCAACTACCCTTATTGGTCGGCCTATTCCGCCAGTAAAGCAGGGCTGGAGGCGTTGGGGCAATCTTGGGCGGCTGAAGTCACCGATACCAACCTCAAGGTCAATTTGCTCGATCCGGGCGGGGTGGCAACATCCATGTTTGCCACCGCATTTCCAGGGATTGATCAAAAGACCATGCCGCAACCTACGGATATCGCCCCTGCCTTTGTTGCTTTAGCGTCTCCTGAATGTGCGTATCATGGCGAAGTGATCCGCGCCAGTTCTCTGCTGTAAGATAAACCGCTTAGGATTTGACGTAAGGGTTATTGCCTTTACGCATCAGCAATCGGATGGGTAAGCCTTCCATATCAAAATCTTGCCTGAGGCCAGAGGCCAAATACCGCAAATAATGGTCAGGCAGATCGGCCGGACGACTGACGAATAATGCAAATGTCGGCGGTCTTGTTTTGATCTGGGTGGCATAGCGTATCCGCAAACGGCGGCCTTGCACCAATGGCGGCGGATGCGCTTCCAGCATGGTTTCCAGCCAGCGGTTGACCCTTGATGTCGATAACCTGATGTTCCATCTGGTGTAAAGGTCAAACGCTGCGGCCATCAATTTATCAACGCCTTGGCCTTTCAGGGCTGATGTGGTGATCAATGGCACGCCTTTGACCTGCCCCAAGGATTGATCAAGGCGATAGCGCAACTCATCGCGGGTTTCGTTTTTATTCTTGGTGTCATCCCACATATTGGCGGCGATCACCAAGCCGCGACCTTCTTCGGTGACAAGACGGGCAATCGCCAAATCTTGTTTGTTAAGCGGTTGCCGCGCATCGATCATCAAAATACAGACATGGGCAAATCGAATGGCGTTAAGCGCATCATCGACCATCTGTTTTTCAAGGTCTTCTTCGATGCGGGCGCGGCGGCGCATCCCTGCCGTGTCGGTCAAGATCAATTCACGGCCTTCAAAACTCATGGGGATTTCAATCGCATCGCGGGTGATGCCGGCTTCAGGGCCTGTCAACAGGCGGTCTTCCCCCACCAGATGATTGATCAGCGTTGATTTGCCCATATTCGGGCGGCCGATCACGGCAATCCTCATGGGGCGTTCAGCGCCTTGGTCAATCCAGACACCTTCACCATCTTCACTGCCATCTTCATCTTCATCAAAGAATGTTTCGTCTTCATCTTCTTCCCATTGGGGGGAGAGTTCTGACAATTTGCCCTGCTTTTCAGCGATTTCCACCATAGCATCATGCAGATCGCCCAAACCTTCACCATGGGCGGCAGAGATGGGGATAGGCGTACCAAAGCCAAGACCCCAAGCATCGGCAATGCCGGATTGCCCGGCTTTGCCTTCACATTTATTGCCAACAATCAGCACATCCGCCCCGGACCGGCGGATCGAATTGGCAAAGAAACTATCGGCTGGGGTGATGCCTTCTCTGGCGTCAAAGACAAGTAAGGTTAAATCAGCAAGGCTGATGGCTTTTTCCGTCTGTTGCCGCATTCTGTCTTCAAGACTGCCTGTCAGGGCTTCTTCAAGACCAGCGGTGTCGATCAGTTTAAATTCAAGGGCTGCCAGCCGTCCTTGGCCTTCGCGGCGGTCACGCGTCACCCCTGGCCTGTCATCAACAATGGCTTGTTTGCGGCCTGTTAAACGGTTGAATAGCGTGGATTTCCCAACATTGGGGCGGCCAACAATAGCAATAGAATACGACATGAAACCGCCTAAAACCTGATTACTGCCACGCCATCAATTGCCCTGAACGCGTTAAAATATAAAGCGTATCATTAGCAATAATAGGCGCTGTGGTAACGGATTGCCCAATCGAAATATTCTCACCCGCCGCGCCAGTCATGGCATCAAATGTCAGCAACCGCCCTTGGCTGGAGGCAATCATCACCTGCCCTGCAGCAACGATAGGTGAGGTATAGCGCACGGCATCTTCACTAACGGAAAGGTTCGGGTCATAGGCGCCTGGCAATTCCACCATCCAACGGATCGCACCATCTTGACGGCGAAGGGCATAAAGCCGGCCATCAATGGTTGCCATGTAAAGCGTTTGCCCAGACAGCCATGGCATTTCCAGAACCCGCAAGGGCTTTTGCCAAACTTCACGCCCTGTATTGGCATTAAAGGCATAAATATTGGCGGAAGGCGTAACGATAAAGACCAAACCGCCATCATGCACAGGATGCGTCCGCAAATCAGGAATACTATCAAGGGCGGTGCTTAATTGAAGTGGGGTCAGGTTCTCACCCCAAAGGAAATCCCCTTGATTAAGGCTGAGGGATAGAATTTCCCCATCACCACCGGAGGCGATCACTTCATTGTCATTAATCGCCGGGAAAGATGCGCCTGTGATGCGGGTTGTATCTTGAGTGCCAATCCTGCTCCACAGTTCTTCACCATCGGATTGCGCCAAAGCATAGAGTTTGCCATCCAGATCAGTGAAGACGATCACGCCATTGCTGACCGTTGGGCCGTCGGCCAAGAACACAGGAAATTCAACCCGCCAATTTTCCTGACCGGTATCTGCCCTCAAAGAAAATAACGTGCCTTTGCTGGCATGAACGATCAAATCACCTTCAGCAAGGGCAATCCCGCCTGATGTGCTGGTTTGGGTTTCATCCGTAGAAGGGTCAATATCAACCTGCCAGAGCCTTGAGCCGTCACTGGCATGGGTTGCCGTGACAATCCCGCCATGGGTGATGGTATAGACGGCGTTAGCATCAGCAACAGGTTGCGCGACTTCAGCGGTCTCATCCGCCGCAATCCCAACACGGGTGCTGAAAATACGGTCAAACGGCAATTCAAGGCTGAAATGCCCGCCGCTATGGTCAGGGGATTGCCCCGGTGCCGTAAAACTGCTGTTGTTTTTAATCGCGGCAAGGCCAGCGTTTTCAGACGAAGCATTAGCATCAGGGGTTAAATCAGCATTATTAATCGCCGTGATGGCAATCCGTTCTCCGGGCAAAATCACTTCATTATCAGCACAAGCCGCAAGCAAGACTGATGACGCCAGAAGGGTGATGAATTGAGCATGACGAATAGTGATCATGGCTTTACTCACGGCCAAGCACGGCATCAATCAAAATCAGCCGTTGGTTAACATCAGATGAAAGATTGGTTGAAAATCGCAAGGTTTCATAATGTTTGCGAGCGGTGGCGACATCGCCTTTTTCAAGGGCAAAGCCGATCATCATTTCAAGCGCCAGATTCTGCCATGGGCCAGGCACATTGCCAATCGGAACCAAGCGTTGCAGTTTTTCATCGGCGCTGGTGGTGCTGGCGGCGTTCATTGCCGCCATAACGGTTGCGGCCTGACGATAAATATCACTCAGGCTGGCGTCATTGGCGATGGCGAGATACGCTGCTTCCGCGCCATTATCCCCATCTTCGGCCAGCCGTGCCGCGTTGGTGAACTTGGCCAGCATCGCATAGCCTTCCCCTTGTTCAGCAGCGATTTGATCCAACAGCGCTGGGGATTCAGATTCAACAGCGGATAAATACGAATTGGCGGCATTTTCGCGGGCGCTGGTTTCATACCCGACATAGGCTTGACGCCCTGCCACGACCACGACAATCGCAACCACCGCGGCAATAACATAAATTCCATATTTATTCCAAAGCGCTTTGCTGCGGTCTTGGCGTAATTCTTGATTGATCTCAGTGATGATGTCATTCATGGCTGGTTTCCGTTTGACGTGCGTCTAATGCTCTTACAACTCTTTAACATAAACTTTTGATTGGCGCTTCATAAAGTCACGATCTTAATCGACATGATCTTGATCGATACGATCTTGATCAGAAGATTGATAAAACTATCTTGACCATTAAGCCCAATCCCATGCAACATATAGAAAAATAATGACAATCTCCAGCAGGAAGTCACAGTTTATTTGAAATGAATATTATCAGCGGGTCATCACCTCAAAAAAAGCCAAGTAAACCGCCTAAATTGGGCTATTTTGACCGTGCTGAACTTAGTTTAATCCTGAACACTTATTCCCGCCGTGTTGCCGCCGGTGAATGGCGTGATTATGCCCTTGACCATATCGAAGGCGCGGCGTTCTTTTCGATTTTCCGATCCAGTCAAGAATTGCCGCTTTACACGATTGAAAAAAAACGCCTGAAAGGCAAAGACAGGTGGTTGTTTATTTTGCGCGATCGCCGTAAAAACTTGAAACAAGGGGCCCGCCTTGTGGATATCCTTGAATATTTAAACAACCTGCCGCGATTGGTGAATAATTAATGGGGCTTTGCAGAGGATGCAGCGCCATCAAATATGGAGATAAAGATGAACAGCAGTGAAGCCTTAAAAGTCCAGACTTACTTGCGCGGGTTATTTAACAATACCGGCATTGGCCTGCGCCCCCGCGCCGATGATGTGTCCGAAGAATCTTGCGAAGTCACCATGGATGGTGAGTTTTTGGGCGTGGTCTTTAAAGACACGGAAGACGGCGACACCTGCTATCATTTCCAAATGACGGTTTTGGATGAAGATTTGGTGTAATGGCCTAGCCATCATTGCCATTAATATTTTGGCGATAGGGCTCTTCAAAATCGAGGAAAATATTTTCCGCCAAGGCCTTCTTGCACCAATCTGCTACCGCGGGATGCGATAAAACCCTTTTTTGATAGGATGCCATCTCGGCGGATACCGTCAAGTTATACGTTTTGATGCGGGACATGACCGGGGCATAAAACGCATCCACCGCTGAAAATTCACCAAAAAGAAAATCTTGGTCCTTAAATTGGGGCTTAAGGATTGCTTCCAGCAAATCCAATTCAGCCTTCAAAGCCGGATGGTCTTTCATCAGGCGAGCGCCGACGTCTGGTAATTCTGCGCCGATATTCATGGGGCAATGACCACGGATGGCCTGAAAGCCTGAATGCATGATCGCGGTCAGTTGCCTAGCAATATTTCGGTCTTGGGCGTTTTGTGGCCACACCTGTTTTTCAGGATAGGCTTCGGCCAGATATTCGATGATCGCAAGACTGTCAGCAATGATCACGCCTTCTGCTTCTAATACCGGCACGGTCGCCAAAGGGTGAATGGCCGCCATGGTTTTTTTAAATTCAGCGTCTGGGGTAAAGCCATCAAAAGGCACCCAGACTTCGTCAAAATCAATGGCCAATGCTCGCATCAATACCCATGGCCGCATAGACCACGACGAATAGGTTTTATTGCCAATATAAAGTTTCATTCCCACTC
>WTHX01000136.1:0-4443 GCA_011522975.1 Alphaproteobacteria bacterium
ACCTAAATGCCCGGAAAACAGCGGCTTATGATGTGATGATGAATGGTAAATTTCGTGATATTAATAAAATAACACCAATAAATGAAGAAAATCATTTCCCCATGGGGTTTTTCACCAATGCCTTTACCGCAACACTATAACTCGCAAGAATTAAACGCCTTGTTTCAGCAAGGTAATTTTGGCGCTATTGCTGAAAAATCCCATTTATTCCTGAAAAATAATCCCAAAAACCCAGATGTGATGTCTTTGCTTGGGGTCGCTTGTGCACGGGCAGGACAATTGCCAAAGGCTAAATCTTATTTTGAACGGGCAACGAAACTGACGCCAAAGACGCCTTCTGTATGGAATAATTATGGTAAAATCCTTATCGATCTTGGCGAAACTAGTCTGGCACAGGAATCGTTTAAAAAGGCATTGCAATTAAACCCTGATTATCCTGATGCTTTGAACGGATATGGCAATGTCTTAATGGATTTAGGCCAAATTCAAGATGCTGTTCAGTCGTATCAGAAATTATTGGCAATAAACCCTGACCACCCAGATGGCCAGATTAATTTGGCCCAAGCCTATATGGCTCAAGGTGAATTTGAAGCTGCTAAAAAGGAAATTCTAAGCCTTATCAAAAAAAACCCGCGCCACGCAGAAGCTCACCATCAATTAAGCCGCATCCAGCGTTACGAAAAAGGTGATGATCATATTAAGGCCATGCAAACGGTGCTGGCCTCACCAAACCCAAGCGTTAAAGAAACCGTATTAATCAACCATGGCTTGGGCAAAGCCTGTGCTGATTTAAAAGATTACCCCGAAGCCTTTGCCCACTGGAAGGCGGGTAACGAGGCCTTTAAGAAAACAATCAATTATGATTTTGCCGAAGACCAAGAGGTGTTTGACTGTCTTCATCAATGGGCAAAGAATATGCCTCCTTTATTCGGGTCAGGCACATTAAAGCGCAAGCCTATTTTTATTTTGGGCATGCCGCGATCAGGCACCAGTTTAGTGGAACAAATTCTTTCAGGTCATAGCGAAGTCTATGCCGCGGGGGAATTGGATGCCATGGCTCTTGCCGTCCGAAAAAATGTGTTATCAGATCCAAACAAATCATTGTCTAGGCTTAATAAATCGGTGCTGAAGACAATCAGGGACGCTTATATTAAAGACATAAACGCCTTACCGACTGATCGTGGGATCATCACTGATAAAATGCCATTGAATTTCAAATGGATCAGCATCATTCGTACTATTTTCCCCGATGCGCCAATCCTGCATTTAAAGCGTCACCCCATGGCGATTTGCTTTTCCAATTTCAGATATTTCTTTCAATCCCACGGCATGCGCTACAGCAATGACTTGATGGACATTGGCCGCTATTACTTGGCTTATGATGAATTGATGCAGCGTCATATGGCGGATCATGGCGATGCTATTACCACGATTGATTACGAGGCTCTTACCCAGAATCCGAAACAGCATATTGAAAATTTGCTTAAGACCCTTGGGCTTGAATGGCAGGATGCGTGTTTGAATATTGAAAAAAACAAGCGCAGCGTCAAAACCGTATCAAATGTGCAAATCCGCAGCAGTATTTACACCAAAAGTTCTGAAGAATGGCAAAATTACGAGGATCAATTAAAGCCATTGAAAAACATGCTGATGCCAGTCTTAGACCGCGATGGCTGGCATTGAAAGCCTGACTTTAATCTTGATAAACAGGCAAGCCTAAGCGTGCTTGTTGTTTTTGCAATGCGGCCAGAACAGGTTTTAAGAACTCGTCATGGCGGCGCCAGCCTTGCAATGACTTTGTTGAAATCTGATCTTGGACTTGGGCGGCACTAGCAGTGGTTGAAAAATATCCTTCGCCACGTTTGCTTTCATCAAATTCAAAATCACCCATGCCCAGATAATCAAAAATTCGCCGCGACTCTTCTTGAGGGTTTTGCACCAAATCATCATAACAAAGCGATAGCATTTTCTCTCCAAGATGGGCTTCATAGGCTTGCATCAAATGCTGATATTGAGCGTAATATTGGCCAAGGGCTCTCATGTTAAAGCAATATTCATGGCCTTGTTCAAAATTAGCGCGGAATAAAGACCAGCAATTGTCCATAGCATCACGATAACAATGGATGATTTTTGATTGTGGGAATAATTGTGCGATCAAGGGCGCCCATTTAAAATTATGGGGCAATTTATCAATTAAATATTTTTTGCCTTGATAAAGCCGTTCAGTTTTTTGGTGAAAACGATCAACAATTTCTGCCAAGTTTTCAGCCGATAAAGCCATAATTTTTGACGGCAGATTTTTTAGGGCTTTATTGAAGGATTCATTCAGATAGGGCAGTTCATCGCCTGCTGAAATATCGGGATGGCTGGCCAGCACGGATTCCAGCAATGTCGTGCCTGACCGCGGCATCCCTATAATAAAAATCACCTTTTGGTCTTGGTGGGGATGGTCAACCACAGGTTGCGCCATGGAAAAATCATGCCAATGTTTAAACTCTTGCTGGGTCTTATGATGGTCATAAACCCGTTGCCGCGCCATCACTTGATTGCCCTTTAAATAATAGGCTTCCAGTTTTTGGGTATTTTTTTGTTTTTGATAAAACTGCGCCAGCGCAAATAACCCTTTATCCAAAAAGGCAGTGATTTCATTATTATTGATGCGGGCTTCAAGGCCTGTGATGACATCTGCCAATTCATCACCGGTCAGATTATCAAGATTAGACAGATTGAAATATCCTTTGCCATCATAGGGGTGGGTTTTAATCACCTCATGAAAAACAGATTTGGCTTGATCCATTTCACCTTTATAGAGGTGCATCAGTCCCAGATTATTCAGCCCATTATTATATTGCGGGTTGATTGCGAGTGATGCTTTAAACTTTTCTTCGGCCTTATTCAGATCATCCATTTGAATATAAACATGACCTTGGTTCGACAGTGCCCGGTAATGATTGGGGTCTATTGCCAGAACTTGGTCATAAGTATTCAGCGCATCCGTGAATTGTTCTTGGCGTTCATAATTAATGGCCAGGTTATGCAGGATTTCCGCAAATTGTGGGTTGTTTTCATGGGCTTTTTTCAAATAGGTTTCTGCTTCGTCATATTGCCCATGTTCACGCAGTAAGACGCCATAATTCATTTTATATTTAAAGTCATCGGGCTGAAGCGCGATTAATTTTAAATAGTGGTCTTGCGCCTCGTTGAAGTGATTTAAGTTGGTATGACAAATCGCCAGCGCAAAGAGATAATCAATTTTATTGGGAAAAAGGCGGATTAATTTCTGATAAACTTTGATGGCCTTGCCAAAGTCGCCAGCCGTGATCAGAACAAAACCATAACAATCAAGAAATGCGGTGTTTTTCGCATCTGATTTGACCAATTTACTGGCGGCATTGATGGCCTGCTGGTGCTGTCCTTGTTTCGACAATTGTTTGATGGCATGGATATCAAGCATGGTAAACGGGCCTAATGATGGTGTTCAATCTTCATTCTTATACTGTTATCCCCATCATAAAACGATAGCAAATTGTGGTATAGACAAAAGACTATTGCCTTTATTCTTGAAATGCTAAGGGTTAATCATAAATCTTCAATAAATGAAATTAATAGGCGCACTTATGTCTGGACCTGACGTTTTTGAAACCATCAGTCAAAACCTCACTTCTATTCGAGGGCAAATGGCAACTGCTGCTGAAATGGATGGGCGAAAGCCTGATGATGTGACGTTAATTGCTGTTTCTAAAAAGCAACCAGATGAACGGATTGATGCGGCCTTAGCAGCAGGTCAGCGGGTCTTTGGTGAAAACCGTGTTCAAGAAGCCCAGATGCGATGGCAGGATCGCCGTGCTCAATATCCTGATCTGCGGCTTCATTTGATCGGCCCGTTGCAAACCAATAAAGCCGGTGATGCGGTGGCTTTATTTGACGTGATTGAAACCCTTGATCGTGAAAAACTGGCGGTGATCCTCGCCAAAGAGATGGAAAAACAAGGCGTTATGCGGGGATGTCTGGTGCAGGTTAACACAGGCGATGAAAGCCAAAAAGCAGGCATTACCCCAGAAGAAGCCGTGGCTTTTGCCGCCCATTGTCAGCATGATTTAGGGCTAAACATAACAGGGCTGATGTGCATTCCACCGATTGATGAAGAACCTGCCATGCATTTTGCGTTATTGAAAAAATTGGCCAACCAAGCGGGGCTTGCTACGCTTTCAATGGGCATGAGCGGCGATTATGAAACGGCCATTCGTTTTGGCGCCACCCAAGTTCGGGTTGGTTCCTCAATTTTTGGGGAACGTCCTGTCCCATAAACCTATCAATCGATCATATGCCCGGTACGGCTTTTTTTTGTCGTTAAATATTGATCATTATGCGGGTTGCTATCAGCGATCACCGCAATGCGTTCGTCAACGGTGATCCCGCAATCTTCGATCTGCTTGATTTTAT
>WTHX01000136.1:4543-6661 GCA_011522975.1 Alphaproteobacteria bacterium
ACCGCAATGCGTTCGTCAACGGTGATCCCGCAATCTTCGATCTGCTTGATTTTATCAGGGTTATTGGTCAGCAATTTAATATGGTCACATCCCAGTGATTTGAGCATGGCGGCGGCAGGCAGGTAAAACCGGTGGTCTGTTTCAAAGCCAATGGCATGGTTGGCATCCACTGTATCCAGCCCTGTATCTTGCAGCGCATAGGCACGCAATTTATTGACCAGTCCAATATCGCGCCCTTCTTGCGCCAGATAAATCAGCAAACCGCCGCCATTATCTGCCATTTGCTTGATCGCCAATTGCAATTGATCGCCGCAATCACATTTCAAACTGCCTAGAATATCCCCTGTGATGCATTGAGAATGGATGCGCACCAATGGGGATTCGTGTTGATCAGCACCATTGATGATCAGGACAAAATGTTCAGTGCCGCCGTCTTTTGGCTGGAAGATCGCAATTTCTGTGTTTTCAGCGCCTTTCAGGGGTAATTTGGCGCGGGCGGCTTCACGCAATAAGCCTGCCGAAGTTTCTTCAAAAGCTCGGATCGTATTTTCGCTTAACATGATATAGCCATGGTCTTCGGCCCAGCGGTTCAGGCTGCGGTGATCTTGGTCAGGGATATGGGCGGCAATCGCAGCAGGCATCAGCCGAGCCGAGCGCATCAGCATCAACACCAAAACAGCCATGCTGTCGGGTCCTTCAGGCAGGATAGTCAATTTTGAAGGATCAATCTGGATCGGGATATCGCCGATCAATTGCAGAATTTCATCAGGTCCAATATCATCAGAAATCAAAATCGAACAGGCCATGACACCAGGTTTAGGGTTAAGCCCAATGGCGCGGGCACGTTGGGCTGTGATCAATAAATATGGCCGTGACATACTGGCTTCAGCCAAATCGCGAAGGCTATCACTGCTGACCTGTTCGGCAGGTTTCACCATCCCTGCATACCCCGCTTGCGACATGAACAACACAGGTGTTCCCCGCCTAAGATCAGCGATCGCGCGATGGGCATTTTTCTGCATGGTTAACAAAGGTGTCATGTCAGTTTATCCACGTTGTTCATATTGGTCTGATCTTTGGGATCAATCAAATGATTGATCAATACATATAATTAAATTACGCTTAATTTAAACATTGGGTTGGATCATTATCTTTATTCATTAACCTAAGTTCAGGTTAGCAACAATAAGAAAGACATTGTTTTATGATTAAGATTATTACGATTGAAGATGATCAACATCTATTAGAGACCCTTGTAGACCAACTTTCACAAGAAGAAGATTTTGAAGTTTTCGGTGCGCCCAATTTGGCCGACGGTCGTGACCTGATCACCCACCATGACCCTGATCTTGTTTTGCTTGATGTTATGCTGCCTGATGGTGATGGCCGTGATATGTGCCGCTGGATCAGAGACCAAGGTTTTGTCATGCCAATCTTGATGCTAACAGGTCAAGACAGTGAAGCCGACACAATTGATGGTCTGGAAGCAGGCGCCAATGATTATATTGCCAAACCCTTGAGATTAGGGGAGTTGCTGGCACGGATTAGAACTCATTTGCGGCAATATCAAAACCAAGAAAACGCCCGCATTAAAATTGGCGCGTTCCATTTTATTCAAGGGCGTAAAATCTTGAGTCACCGTGAGACAGGCGAAACGCTTAACCTGACGGAAAAAGAATCCGCCATCATCAAATATCTGTTGAAAAAAACAGGTAGTGTGACGCCGAAAGCAGAATTGCTCGAAGAAGTTTGGGGGTATGGTGATCAAATTTCCACCCATACGCTGGAAACACATATCTATCGCCTGCGCCAGAAAATCAATTATGTTGATGATCAGCCGTTTATCGTCACCAAAGAAAATGGCTATCAGTTAAATTGAGGGCAATTGAATTAACAACCAACTGTGTTGATCGACTGTTTTCATTTATAAATGATTAATGTCGTGACAATAAGTTTTAATCAAATGCCATCAAAGACTAATGAAACTTGATCTAATCTGAATGGTTTTGAAAGTACGGCCTTAAGAATATGGGCTTAAAAAATGGCTGGGGCGGTAGGATTCGAACCTACGGTACACGATACCAAAAACCGTTGCCTTACCACTTGGCTACGCCCCAA
>WTHX01000099.1 GCA_011522975.1 Alphaproteobacteria bacterium
GTAAATAAATGCAAAAAGGACATCATTATGGGGTTATCCCTCACAGCAACTCGAATTTTAGCGACATTAGGCCCAAGCAGCAGCGATAAAGACTGCATCAGGGCCATGGTGGATGCTGGTGCCAATGCCTTTCGGATGAATTTTAGCCACGGCACCCAAGAAGACCACGCAGAACGCCATAAAGTTATTCGCGAAGTTGCTCAAGAGACTGGCCAGCCGATCACTATTCTGGCCGATCTGCAAGGGCCTAAATTGCGGGTTGGTGAAGTCGAAGATGGTGTTGTCCTGAAAAAAGGCGACACCTTTATTTTCCAATTAGACCCGATTAAAGGCAATGCGGAACGTGTTTGCTTGCCCCATGTTGAAATTTTTGATGCGATTTTGCCCGGCCATCGGATGATGGTGAATGACGGTAAATTGCAATTTATGGTCACCGGTGTTGATAAAGGGATCATCATCACCCGTGTTGATGTTGGCGGGGCATTAACAGACCGCAAAGGGGTGAATGTCCCTGACGTTGAATTGAATATCAGCCCACTGACCGAAAAAGACCGTGCCGATCTGGATTTTGCCCTTGATTTGGGGGTGGATTGGGTCGCTTTGTCTTTTGTGCAAAGGGTTAGTGATATCATCGAGGCGCGCAGTATTATTCGGGATCGCGCCGCCATTATGTCCAAAATTGAAAAACCGAAAGCGCTGGAAATTTTAGAAGATTTAATCGTCGCATCCGATGGCGTGATGATCGCCCGCGGTGATCTGGGGGTTGAATTGCCGCCGGAACGCGTGCCCGGGGCGCAAAAAGACATCACCCGCATTTGCCGCCGTGTTGGCAAGCCTGTGGTCGTGGCAACCCAGATGCTGGAATCGATGATCGATAACCCAATGCCGACCCGTGCCGAAGCATCAGACGTGGCAACCGCGGTGATGGACGGTGTTGATTGCGTCATGCTTTCTGCAGAAACCGCATCTGGCGGGTATCCTGTTGAAACAGTCTCGATTATGCATCGCATTTTAGAAGAAACTGAAAAGCGTGATGGTTATTTTGAAAATCTGGCCTATACCGCGATTGATGGCCATACCACCTATCATGCGGTGGCGGAAAGCGCGACCCAATTGGCTCAGCATATCGATGCCAGAGCCGTGGTTGCGTTTTCAACATCAGGGGCAACCGCGGTGCGCTTATCGCGGGAACGCCCGCCACTGCCAATCGTTATGATGACACCCAATCAGACCGCCCGCCACCGGATGAATATCTTGTGGGGGATCAACAGCATTTTGACCGAAGAATATGCAAGTTTTGATCTGGCCTTAGATGGCATCAGCACGTTAATGCTGGAAAATGAAATGGGTCAGCCTGGCGATCAGGTGATTGTTGTTGCCGGCACACCTTTTGGCGTGGTGGGCACCACCAACACCATTCGGGTGCTTAACCTGCATAATGGTCGATAAATTCTTGCAACCCTGACACCAGTTGATTGCAGTCTTGATCATCAAGATCACGGTGGATCACACAGCGCATCCGCCGTCCTGGTGAAATAGTGCATCCTCGATCTGCCATAAAGGATTTCAACTGGCTTAACGCTTCATCGCTGATGGTGACGCTATCATCGCCAAAATGGATGAACACCATATTGGTTTCGACTTGATCAAGATTTATCCGCAAGCCTTTGATGGCGGATAGGTTTTTGGCCAATTGTCTGGCGCGGCTGTGGTCTTCGGCCAAGCGATCAATATTATGATCAAGGGCATAAAGCCCTGCCGCCGCTAGAATGCCTGTTTGGCGCATCCCGCCCCCCAACATTTTGCGCAATCGGCGGGCTTGGGCAATAAAGCCTTTTTCGCCCACCAATACAGATCCTGCAGGCGTGCCTAAGCCTTTGGACAGGCAAAGCGAGATACTGTCATAGCCGCGAACCAAATCTTTTGCCGTTGTACCCAGCGCCACCACAGCGTTCATCAATCGAGCGCCATCACAATGGGCTTTCAGGCCGTGGTCATGGGCCAGTTTCGCCATTTCGTCCATATAATCTTGCGATTGCACCATGCCATTGACGGTATTTTCAACACAGAGAAGCCGGCTCATCACGTTATGAGAATCATCAGGTTTGATGGCAGCGATCACATCATCTGGGTTAAGCGCGCCGCGGGCATCCACCGGCAAAGGGCAAGGAAAAACACTCCCTAAAACAGCGGTGCCGCCCGCTTCATAGGTGTAGATATGGTAATTCTTGCCAATGATAAATTCATCACCACGCCCACAATGCGCCATTACCCCTGCAAGGTTTGATTGCGTTCCTGTTGGCAAAAACAACCCCGCTTCTTTGCCTAAGAGATCAGCAACTCGCGCCTCAAGTGCGTTAGTGGTGGGGTCATCACCATAAACATCATCCCCCACCTCAGCGTTTTGAATAGCCGCCATCATCCCCGCATCAGGGCGGGTGACGGTATCGCTTCTGAAATCAGCAAGATCAGAATTTATGTCTAAAGCGGTGGCGGCAGCATACATCAAAAGGCATCCTTAAAACTAAATGGCAATGGCAGCAACAATATGAACACGGGGGTCAGGACCACCATTAAGGGCAGTATGATAGCCTCTTGTATCGGTAAAATAAACCGATCCATCTGCGGGCATATGGGTGCAGTGATGATTCACGATAAATAAAGACCCGGGGTTGGTCACAAGCGGGATATGAATCCGAGGTTCAGGGTCACGGTGCCATGAATTGCAGGAATAAATGGCTTTTGATAACACCCGCATCCGCCCCAAGGTGAAACGTTCGTTTAAGGCATGGAACACATCTTCAAATGCTGTACCCGTGAAAACAGGGTTTAATTCTGTATAGGCGCTTTCATCGACAATTTCTTCTACCGCAACTTCTTCATAGCGGTCATCAAGGCGGGTGTAATAGCGGCCTGACAGATCAGTTTCGGTCATTTCCGTTGCCCCGGGGCGGCGATTAACAGGTAAGGCCTTAAAAAGGTCACCGTGATAATCTGTGGTTTTTAGAACTGTTTCTAGATCACGATTAAGGGCGGCCAGATCAACCTGCATATCAAGTTTGCAAATCCCCGGCCCCGGAACAAATTCAGCAACACTGGTGGTGTTGGGAAAACTGGATAGGTGATCATTGATCAACATACGGTCGTTTTCGATAGCGTTATTAATGTCGTTCATGCGGGCCTCCATTATTAGGCGGGGTATGCGTCGATTGCATTTCATGGTGCAATCATGTCTTCATCATTTCAATTGAAATATAACCCTTGAAGCAAGTCAAATATTTGTGTTCTGACCAGTTTAGTGGTGATAGGGTGATGGGCTTTCATCATAAGGATATTCGATGCCCTATAGCGGTTTTATTATTGGTGTTATCGCCAGCATGATTTGGGGCATTACCCCGATCTTCTTTAAATTGATGGAAGATTTTTCACCGCAAGAAGTGGTGGCGCATCGCATCATCTGGACAGTCGCGGCGATGATGGTCTTTGCTTATTTCACCGCTCGCCTGCCGCGGCTGATCCATGCGCTTAAAACATGGCGGGAGATGCGGTCGATCATCCTCAGCGGTATTTTGATGGCGACCAATTGGCTGACCTTTATTTATTCGGTGGCCAATGACCGAATTGTTGATGCCAGTCTGGGGTATTATATCTACCCGCTGATGGTGGTGGCGGTCGGGGTTTTCGGCCTTGGGGAGAAATTGCATCGGCTGGAATGGCTTGCGGTGTCCTTAGCCTTTCTTGGGGTTATGTTTAAGACCTATGAAAATGGTGGCGCGCCTGTCATCGCGCTGGTGGTATCGGTGACTTTTGTGGGTTATACGCTGCTCAATAAAACCCGCGAGACAGGGCCTGTTGTGGGCTTATTGGCTGAAGCCATTATCTTGTCCCCCGTGGCGCTGGTGTTTTTAGGGTTTTTGATGATGACTGGCGAAGGCCAGTTTATCCAAGGTGGCGGGATCAATACAGGTCTGGCCATAGCAACAGGCATTGTCACCGCGGTGCCTTTGGCGCTGTTTATCGCCTCCAGCCGTGCCATTGGTATTGCGGTTTCAGGGTTGTTGTTTTATCTGGCGCCAACGCTCCACCTGATCTGTGGGGTGCTTATTTATCAAGAGCCGTTCAATCGTCTGGATGCGTTTGCATTTGGGTTGATCTGGTTGGCTTTGGCGGTTTTGGCGTATAAAAACTTCAGCCGCAAGAGTGGTCCTGCGGCTGAATAAAATTACGGTCAAATTGTTGGTTTATTCTTCGACAGTGGCTTTGACGATTTGGTCAGGTTCAGCCGGCGGCTCACCAACATTGATGGCTTCAACCGCATCCATGCCGCTTTCGACCTGTCCCCAGACGGTGTATTGGCCAGTCAAATGGCTGCACCCATCAAAGCAGATAAAGAACTGGCTGTCGGCGCTATCAGGGCTCATGGCGCGGGCCATGCCGACGGTGCCGTATTGATATTGGTAATCCGAAAATTCAGCCTTCAGGTTTTCACCTGATCCGCCCATGCCTGTGCCTGTTGGGTCGCCTGTTTGGGCCATAAACCCTGGGATGACACGGTGGAAGATAATGCCATCGTAAAAGCCTTCATTGGCCAAGGTTTTGATGCGGGCGACGTGGTTTGGCGCCAATGTTTCTAAGAGGGCGATACGGATTTCGCCTTTTGTGGTTTCCAGCACCAGTGTGCCAGCACTTGCGGTTGCGGTCATGGTGAATATCAAAGCTCCAATTAAAGACAGAAATGAAAGGCGCATCGGCCTTAACCCCCAATCTACAGTTAAAATCAATCTTGTTCTGCCCCTCAATGTAAGGCAGGTCAAGATATCTTAAAGGGTCGCGGCAAGAATTATGGTTTTGGTCTTTATTTTTTCTATTTTCGATATGAAAAGACTTGTCATTTTTTCATTTTGGTGAAAAGGTTATTAAAATTTTCATGGGGGCCCTATGTTGAAAACATCTGAAAATGCCATGTTTTCGGCTAAACTTGGACGTGATTTGCCTTCCAATACTGCGGGTATTGAGGGGGAATTAACGTCTTCAGGTTTTATTGGCAATGACATCAGGGCGTTGCGTCAAGGCCGTGGGTTGACCTTATCGGCTTTAGCCAAGAAATTAGACCGTTCCGTTGGCTGGTTGAGCCAAGTTGAACGTGGCACGTCCGAACCTAATCTGGCGGATATTCGACTGATCGCTGGGATTTTTAACCTGCCTGTCAGTTTCTTTTTCTCGCATACACCGCCAAGCCATGAATCCAATTATATCGTGCGGGCTGAATCCCGCCGAAAGATGCGTGATGATGACACCAATCTATCCGAAGAATTGCTGTCGCCTGATTTAGGCGGGGCATTTGAGATGGTGCGCTCTGTTTTCGCGGCCGGGTCGTCAAGCGCGGGTACTGTCAACCGTCCGACAGAAGAAGCAGGATACATTATCAAAGGCGAATTGCGCCTGACCATTGATGGTCAAGTTTTTGACCTTGGTCCAGGCGATAGTTTTTCATTCTCCCATGAAAAAATGTCATGGGAGAACAAAGGAACAATTGATGCGGAAGTGATCTGGGTGATCGCCCCGCCAATTTATTAATCACGTTTGGGATAAGTGAGGGTAACATGACCGAACAAGCACAAGATACCAATAAAGCGACAGGAAAACTGCCATCAACTGCACGGGTTGTGGTGATTGGTGGTGGTTCTGTGGGAACGTCAATTTTATATCATCTGGCCAAAATGGGCTGGACCGATTGTGTATTGCTGGAAAAGAACGAATTGACCTCTGGTTCAACCTGGCACGCGGCTGGCAATTGCCCGAATTATGCCGCGAACTGGACCATTATGCAGATGCAATCCTATTCCAACCGGCTTTACCGTACATTAGGTGAAGAGGTTGATTACCCGATGAACTATCACGTCACCGGCGCAATCCGCTTGGCCCATTCCAAAGAACGGATGGAAGAGTTTCGCCATGTTGAAGCCATGGGCCGCCAGATGGGCATTGAATTCCAAGAAATGTCGCCATCGGAAATGCAGGACGTGTATCCTTTCCTTGAAACCCATGATCTTGAAGGTGGTCAGTGGGACCCATTGGATGGTGATATTGACCCTGCACAGTTGTCGCAGGCTTTTGCCAAAGGCGCCCGTGATCTGGGCGCGCAAGTCATCCGCTTTTGCCCGGTGACAGGCGTTGAGCGCGTCAATGACGAATGGCTGATTAAAACAGATAACGGTGATATTCGTTGTGAATATGTGGTCAATGCCGCGGGTTACCGTGCCGATGAAATTGGCAAGATGTTTGGCCGTGATGTGCCTTGCGTGTCCATGGCGCACCAGTATTTGATCACTGAAAGCATTGATGAGCTGACCAATCTTGATAAGAAACTGCCTTTGTTGCGTGATCCTGACAGTTCCTATTATTTGCGTCAGGAAAAAGATGGGCTTTTGTTAGGGCCTTATGAATACAATTGTAAAGCCCATTGGATCACCGAAGATGACCCACGCCCTGCAGATTTCTCTTTCCAATTGTGGAACGATGATCTGGAACGGCTGGAATGGTATATTGAAGATGCGATTAATCGTGTGCCGATCTTGGGGTCAGGCGGGATTACCCGTGTCGTTAATGGCCCAATTCCTTATGCCCCTGATGGTTTGCCATTGATTGGCCCGATGCCAGGCGTGCCGAACGCGTTTGAAGCCTGCGTCTTTACCTTTGGTATCGTTCAGGCTGGCGGTGCTGGTAAATTGATGGCGGAAATGATCACCGAAGGTGAAACAGAAAGCGACAGCTGGGCTGTTGACCCTCGCCGCTTCACCGATCACGTTGATCGTGATTATTCGATTGCCAAAGCGATTGAAACCTACAGCCATGAATACGCCATGCATTTCCCGCATATTCAATGGCCTGCAGGACGCGGCGCAAAAAAATCTCCTTTGTATGACACATTGAAATCAAAAGGCGCGGCCTTTGGGTCATACGGTGGCTGGGAACGTGCTGAATATTTCTTGGCGGACGGTGAAGAAGAAAAAATGGTGGATAGTTATAACCACCAGCCGTCATTTGATGCGGTCGGCGCCGAATGCCGCCATGTCGCTGAACATGCCGGGCTGCTCGATCTGACAGGGTTCAGCCGTTATGAAATTAAAGGCGAAGGCGCGCGCGCATGGCTTGATAGCCTTGTGACAGGCCGCCTGCCAAAAGAAGGCCGCATTGGTCTGGTGTATTTTGCTTCCGAAAAGGGCAAGACCCTGACCGAGATGACCGCCACCTGCTTTGGTGAAAACCATTTCTGGCTGATCACAGGCGCGGGTGCGCTCTGGCATGATCGGGATTGGCTGCTTCATCGGATGCCGCAGGATGGCTCAGTTGAATTCAAAGATATCACCCGTGATTTGGGCTCGCTGTTGCTGACAGGGCCGAAATCACCAGCGATCTTTGAAAAACTGACAGGCGCTAGCGCCGAACAATCATCCTTCCCTTGGTTGAGCCATCAGAAGGTCACGATTGGCGGGATTGATGCTGTTGCCATCCGCGTGTCTTTTGCCGGTGAAGCAGGCTGGGAATTCCATGCTGATATGGATAAATTGCATGACGCGTGGGATGCGATTATGGCGGCGGGTGCTGATCATAACTTGGGTCTCTTTGGGATGCTGGCGCTTGATTCCATGCGTCTTGAGAAAGGCTATCGGTCATGGAAATCTGACCTGACGTCTGATTACACCATGCTGGAAAGCGGTCTTGGCCGTTGGGTCAATCTGAATAAAGATGACTTTGTTGGCAAGGCGGCGCTTCAGGCTGAAATGCAACGAGGGGCATCCAAATCTTTCGTTACCATGACTGTCGAAGACCCTACAGATGGCGAGCCATTTGGCGATGCGGTTTATCTGTCACCAATTCAGTCTGACGGCAAAGATGTCGGTCTTGTTGTATCGGCTGGATATGGTCACCGTGTCGGCAAATCTATTGCCTATGGTGTGATTGAACAATCCGCTATTGATGCTGGTCTTTCTAATCTTTCCATCAGTGTTCTAGGGCGTGATCGCAAAGCTGCGATTGTCGAAGGTGACGCGCTTTATGATGCTGGCCACGAAAAAGTGAGGGCATAATCATGGCAGCACTTCCTCAACATGCAAAAGCCGTCATTATTGGCGGCGGGGTGGTGGGCTGTTCTGTCGCCTATCACCTGACCAAATTGGGTTGGACCGATGTTGTTTTGTTGGAACGCAAACAATTGACCTGCGGGACGACATGGCATGCGGCGGGCTTGATTGCGCAATTACGCGCCACCCAAAACATGACGCGTTTGGCGAAATATTCGCAAGAGCTGTATTTCAATCTTGAAGATGAAACAGGGGTTGCAACAGGCATCAAACGCAATGGTTCAATTACCGTTGCTTTGACCGATGAACGGATGGAAGAACTCCGCCGTTCTGCTGCTATGGCGCGGGCTTTTGGGGTTGAGATTGATGAAATCCCAACCGATGAGATCGCCCGTCTTTACCCAGGATTGAATGTTGAGGATGCTGTCGGCGGTGTTTGGCTGCCGAAAGATGGTCAGGGTGACCCTGTCAATATTACACAAGCCTTGGCGAAAGGCGCTAAGATGCGCGGCGCCAATATCATCCAAGGGGTTAAAGTCACTGGCGTGACCGTTGAAAATGGTAAGGCTGTTGGCGTTGAAACCGAAGATGGCAATATCCGTGCTGATTTTGTCGTCAATTGCGGCGGCATGTGGGCGCGTGAAGTTGGCGCGATGGCGGGTGTTGCGGTGCCGCTTCATGCTTGTGAGCATTTCTATATTGTCACCGAGGGCATTGAAGGCTTGCAAAGCAACCTGCCTGTGTTGCGTGTGCCTGATGAATGCGCTTATTACAAAGAAGATGCCGGCAAGATTATGCTGGGGGCGTTTGAGCCAAACTCAAAGCCTTGGGGGATGGACGGTATCCCTGAAGATTTTGAATTTGACAGCCTGCCAGAAGATTTTGACCATTTTGAACCGATCCTTGAAAAAGCAGTTGAACGTCTGCCTGTTCTGGGGTCAGCAGGGATTCAAACCTTCTTTAATGGGCCTGAAAGTTTCACCCCTGATGATCGTTATATTTTGGGTGAAGCGCCTGAAGTGAAGAATTTCTTTGTGGCGGCTGGGTTTAATTCTGTTGGGATTCAATCCGCCGGTGGGGCTGGTATGGTCTTGGCCGAATGGATGGATAAAGGCAACGCCCCAATGGATTTATGGGATGTTGATATCCGCCGGATGCAGCCGTTCCAAGTCAATAAAAAATACCTTCATGATCGGGTGAGTGAAACCTTGGGCCTGCTTTATGCGGATCACTTCCCTTACCGCCAGTTTGAAACCGGGCGTGATATTCGCCGCTCACCTTTGCATCATCGCCTCGAAGATGCAGGCGCGTGTTTTGGTGAGGTTAATGGTTGGGAACGGGCCAATTGGTTCTTGCCTGCCCCTGAACTGGCCGCGGGTAAAAAGCCTGAATATGAATATTCATGGAAACGCCAGAACTGGTTTGACCATAACGCCGCTGAGCATAAAGCCATCCGTGAAAGCGTTGGTATGTTCGATATGTCCAGTTTTGGCAAGATCATGGTCATGGGCAAAGATGCCGAAGCTGTTTTACAGATGGTCGCTGGCAATGATGTTGCTGTTGATAATGGTAAAATTGTCTATACCCAATTCTTGAACAGCGATGGCGGGATCGAAGCTGATGTCACCATCACACGATTGTCGTCTGATCGGTTTATTATCGTGACCCCTGCCGCCACCATCCGCCGTGATATCAATTGGATTGAACGTCATATCCCTGATGGGGCGCATTGTTCGGTGATGGATGTGACGGCAATGGAAAGCGTGATGGTGGTGATGGGGCCTCAATCCCGTGACTTCCTGCAACCGTTGATCCCACAAAGCCTGTCGAATGAAGATTTTCCTTTTGGCACGATGCAAGAGGTTGAAATCGGCTATGCCACGGCACGGGCCCACCGCGTCACCTATGTCGGTGAATTGGGCTGGGAGTTGTATGTCTCTGCTGATATGGCGGTGCATGTCTATGATGAATTGATGAAGCGTGGGCAGGACCATGCCATCACCCATTGTGGGTTGCATACGCTTGATTCATGCCGCATTGAAAAAGCCTTCCGCCATTTTGGCCATGATATTTCAAATGAAGATCATGTGCTGGAAGCAGGCTTGGGCTTTGCCGCCAGAATTGGCAAGCAATCAGGCCGTTTCGGTGACTTTATCGGCCGTGATGCGGTGCTGCGGAAAAAAGACGAAGGGCTCAACTCACGGTTGATGCAATTCAAATTAAAAGACCCGATGCCGCTGCTTTATCACAATGAAGCAATTCTGCGTGATGGTGAGATTGTCGGTTATCTGACGTCAGGGAATTATGGTCATCACCTTGGTGGTGCCATTGGTCTTGGCTATGTCCCTTGCCGGGATAAAGGAGAAGATGCCGCGTCACAATTGGCATCCGAATATATGATTGATGTTGCAGGGCAGAAAGTTATGGCGGAAGCCAGTTTGAAGCCTATGTATGATCCTACTGCTGAACGCGTCAAAGCGTAATTTTTTTTGAGGAGTGTATTGATGATCAATAAAAATCCTTACCCAAGATCACGTCGTGCCGGTGGCCGTCAGGCCAGAAAATCATTACGGGCAGCCCCGCTTGCTGAAGAATTGCGCCCTGTCCGTCCTGGCCTTGAAGGCGGTTCGTATAAACCTCTTGATGATGCGGCGATGACGGCTGTTATTGATGCGGTTTATCAAATCCTTGAAGAAATCGGCCTGAGCCAAGCGCCTGAATCAGGTGTTGAATATATGTGTTCAGTGGGCGCGATTGCTGGTGACGATGGCCGTGTCCGTTTCCCGCGTCATGTCATTGATGAAACGCTGGAGAAAGCCGCACGGAACATTACGCTTCATGGCCAGTCGCCTGAATTTGATCTGGAGTTAACCGGATCAAAAGTTCATTACGGCACAGCAGGGGCGGCGGTGCATTTGGTTGATGTTGCCGGCAATTCTTATAAAGAAAGTGAATTGCAGGATATTTATGATGCCGCGCGGATCGTTGAAAAAATGGATAATATCCATTTCTTCCAACGCCCCATGGTGGCGCGTGATGTCGAAGATGCCCGTGATCTGGATATCAACACGGTTTATGCTTGTGTGACAGGAACGCGGAAACATGTCGGCACCAGTTTTACTGAGGCTGATTATGTGCCTGAAGCCATCGAAATGCTGCATAAAATCGCTGGCGGTGAAGACGCATGGCGAGCGCGGCCTTTTGTCTCGAACTCAAATTGCTTTGTGGTGCCGCCCTTAAGATTTGCGACTGAATCTTGCTTGGTGATGGAAGAAGTCATCAAAGGCGGCATGCCTGTGTTGCTGTTATCAGCAGGGCAGGCCGGGGCAACAGCACCTGCTTCCATCGCTGGCGCCGTGGCGCAAGCCGTGGCTGAAGTGCTGGCAGGTTTGGTTTATGTCAACGCCATGGTGCCAGGGCATCCGGCGATTTGCGGGACATGGCCATTTGTTTCTGACTTGCGGACAGGGGCTATGTCTGGTGGGTCTGGTGAGCAAGGGTTGTTGACGGCGGCTTGCGCGCAGGTCTTGAACCATTTCAACCTGCCTTCGGGTGCGGCTTCTGGCATGGCGGATGCGAAAATGCCTGATGCGCAATCTGGTTATGAAAAAGGCTCAACCGCGGTGATGGCGGGGCTGGCTGGTCTGAACATGGCCTATGAAACCGCAGGCATGCACGCGTCATTGCTGGGGTTCTGTCTTGAAAGCCTGATTATCGACAATGATATGCTGGGGCAATGTATGCGCTGTGTCCGCGGGGTTGAGGTGAATGAAAAAACCTTATCGGTTGAGGTCATGAAAGATGTTTGCATCGGTGGCCCGGGGCATTATCTGGGGCATGATGCGACGATCAATGTCATGCAGACCGAATATGTCTATCCTGAATTGGCCGACCGATCTTCACCAAAAGAATGGGAAGAATTGGGCAAGCCTAATTTGAATGTGGAAGCCGCAAAACGCAAAGATGCGATCTTGACGCAATTCTATCCTGACCATATCGGCAGTGATGTTGATGAAGCGATCCGCCAGTCTCATAAAATCTTACTGGCGCGGGCATAAAGCCTGATTTCAGATACAATAAAAGGGCGGCTGGTGCCGCCCTTTTATGTGAGCGATAAATGCTCAACTATTAGCCAGAAATAAACACGACAAAAATTTACTCGTCTAGAAACACGTCAAACCCGCCCCAAATCATACGCTTGCCATCAAAGGGCATATGTTCATTGGTGATGCGGGGGTCCGTCATGATTTTCTGAACCCCAGCCATGCGGGCATCGCGTGACGGCCAGACAAGCCATGATAAGACCACAACCTCATCATCTTCGGCTTTGACCGCCATTGGAAAAGATGTCACTTCACCATCAGGGATATCATCCCCCCAAGTATCCACAACTCTGATCACGCCATGGTCTTTAAACACATCGACCATTTTTTTGGCATGCGCCATATAGGCGTCTTTTTGATCGGCTTTAACTGCCGCCACAAACCCATCGATATAAGTCATTGCTGACCTCCTATGGTTGTTTGGGGCAGTATACCTTAATGACGTTGGCCGTAATAGAGGGTGACGGTATGTTTGGCTTCAGCAAAGAATAACCAGCGGGAAACCATAACCCCCGCAACATGGATCAACGCCGCCACAAGCAAAGCAACAGGCGAAGACGCCGCCGCTAATAGCGCAAGGCCAGGCAAGACAATCGCTAGCCCAAGGCTGATCTTCCGCAAAGTTTCAGCATGTTTGCGGGCAACAACAAATCCCATTTCGTGCTGCAACCAGTTTTCTTCGGAATGGGGCGGCATCAACATTCGCACAGGGCCTAATGCCCCTAGTCCGGTTGCGCTTTCAGGGGTTGAACCACTGCCTTCAGCACCGGCTTGCTTGGACCATATCAATGCAACAATCGCAGCAGAAAGAAGCGCCAACAACGCTGGCTGGGTTAAAACAGACGCCCCGCCATTGGCCATGGCATCCATGGTCACCGCGGCGATTAGACCGCCCGCAAGCGCATAGCCAACAAACATGAACGGTGTCAGGGGGTGAAACCAACGTGAAACGGTTTTAAGTGAGGCATAAATCATGGCGGTGCACCAAATGGTGACCAATGAAAGAACAGCCACCGCAACGCCTAATGCAAAATTCGGTGCGCCATTGATATAGCCATCAACCGCAAAACCAAACAACAAAATGGTGGTTAAAGCGGCCAGAACACCTTCACGCGACAACCATGATGACCGCCATTGGGTCATGGCCCGCCACGCCCGTTCAGGATGGCCCAAATGCATGGTCGATGAAATAACGCCCGCGCCGATCAAGGCCAGCGCAACGCCATTGTAAACCATCCACCAAAAGGTGGTTGGGGCAGTGATCAACCCAAGGCCGATAATGGCGGCAAGACCAAAACCAAGGCCAGAAAGAGTGGTGAAAACAATCAGGGAAAAGGCAGGACGCATGACGATTTCCTATTGCAAGCGATCAAGAGTTTTATCAAGCCAAGACCAGAAGCCTGAACCATTGTCGGACTGGCCATTGGCCAAAGCCACCAGATCAACAGGGCCATCATCTTCGATTTCAGCCTGACGTGGGCGCGGCGGCAGGTATTTATTGACAGGCTTGGTGTCTTGTTCTGGCATCAGATCAAAACCGCCACGTTCAGCCACCAATTTGCTGACATCCGAATTCGGATCCCCTAAATCGCCGAAATGGCGGGCGCTGGTCGGGCAGGTGCGGACACAGGCTGGGATCTGGTCTTCTTCATCAAGGGTTTCGTTATAAATCCGGTCAACACAAAGGGTGCATTTCTTCATCACGCCTTCGGCTGGGTCCATTTCACGGGCGCCATAAGGGCAAGACCACGCGCATAACCCACAGCCAATGCACCAGTCTTCATTGACCAAGACAATGCCATCTTCAGCCCGCTTATAAGATGCCCCTGTTGGGCATACAGGCACACAAGGCGCATCTTCGCAATGCAGGCAAGATTTCGGGAAATGAACAACACGGGCATCTTTGCCGGTGCCAGCTTCAAATGTGTGAACACGGTTAAGCCAAGACCCTACAGGGTTATCACCATAAGCGTTTACATCTGATAGTGGCGCGCCGTAACCTGCTGTGTTCCATTCTTTACAATTGACGACACAGGCTTGGCAGCCGACACAAATATCAAGGTCAATGACAAGGCCAAGTTTGACATCAGATGGTGGTGGCATATCGGTCATCGTGTGCCTCCTTTTTTCTCATCTTCGATAATACGTAATCCATAGCGCAGGGTTTGGTCAGGTTTGCTGAGCCCTGCCGGTGACTGTTGCGGGGCAAAATCAGGGAAGACCACTTCAGGTTCTTCCGCGCTTGCCTTTTCGATATTGACCTTCAAGTCATACCACGCGGCTTGGCCAGTGATTGGGTCTGAATTGGCCCAACGCAAGCCATCCCCTTTTGGTGGCAATAATTCATGGATCAAATGATTGAGCAAAAATCCTTTGCGGGATTCAGGCGCATCTTCATCCAATTGCCACGCCCCACGGCGTTTGCCAATAGCATTCCATGTCCAAACAGTGTTGGGGTTGACGCCTTCCATAATCGCAACCGGCACACGGATACGGCCATGGTGGGATGTCACCCAAGCCCAATCCCCATCACTCAAGCCATGCTTTTCAGCCAGCATGCCTGAAATAAACAGCGGGTTATGGCCATGAATTTGTCTC
The DNA here is from genome assembly GCA_011522975.1 of Alphaproteobacteria bacterium. GTDB lineage: Bacteria > Pseudomonadota > Alphaproteobacteria > Puniceispirillales > UBA1172 > JAGWAQ01. The sequence continues at coordinate 14,786 of WTHX01000099.1, forward strand.
AGCCATGGGTTTTGTGATCCCCATGAATGATACATCGCCATAGGACGCTGGGTCAGGGCATAGATCGGGAATTCGTCATCATCTGTTTGTTCGTCTTCAAACGGCTGATACCAAGACGGCAGTGGGGTGAAACAGGTTTTAACCTGTTCGCGCAGATGCTCAGGCGGTTGGTTATCGCCATGACCTTCGGCGGCCAGTTTGAACTTCTGCAAGACTTCGCTGTAGATTTGGAATGTGTAGGGTTCAGGCTTATCAAAGAACCCCATTTCAACAGCAAAGTTTTGATAGGCCATATTGGCGTGCTTAAAATAAAGCGCATCTTCAGGCAGGTGTTTTAACCAGAACCCGCCGTTTTCAATGTAACGGTCGATCTGATTGGCGTTTGGTTCACCTCGGCCTTCATCATCACCATTGCCGCGGAAGCCTGAAAGCGGGCCAATGCCGGGCTTGCGCTGGTGATTGGTGATGTAATCAGCGTAATCTTTGAACTTTGCTGTGCCGTCTTCATTGGTCATCCCCGGCAAGCCCAAGCGTGCCCCCAGATCAAGCAATACAGATTGGAAGCCGCGAACATCGCGGTCAGGTTCAACCACTGGCCAACGGATGGCATCCGCCACGGCTTCGGCTTCACAAATCGGGCGGTCAAGCAGCGAAATGCAATCATGACGTTCCAGATAGGTGGTGTCGGGCAGGATCAAATCAGCAAAAGCCACCATTTCAGAAGAATAGGCATCTGAATAAATGATTTTCGGGATTTTATATTCGCCAGTCTCAGGGTCTTTATCGGTCAGCATTTCCATGACGCCGCGGGTGTTCATGGAAGAATTCCACGCCATATTCGCCATATACATGAATAAGACATCAACAGGGTATGGGTCCCCTGCATGGGCATTGGAAATCACCATATGCATCAAGCCATGGGCAGACATGGGGGCATCCCATGAATAGGCTTTGTCGATGCGGGTCGGGTTGCCGTCAGCATCCACCAGCATATCTTCTGGCCCCATCAAATATCCCAATGGCGCGCCAGGCAGCGGGGTGTTGGGTTTGATCTGATCAGGCTTACCCGCAGGGCGTGGGTGGATTGATGCTGGCTTAGGATAAGGCGGCTTAAAGCGGAAGCCCCCCGGGCATTCAACACTGCCCAGCATCAATTGCAGGACATGCAATGCACGGCAGGTTTGAAAGCCGTTTGAATGGGCTGAAATCCCGCGCATAGCGTGCATGGAAACTGGCCGGCCGATCATCTGATCATGCTTATCGCCTTTCCAATCGGTCCATGGCTGGTCGATGGTAATGGTTTTCTCAAACGCGGCTTCGGCCAATTCAGCGGCCAGTTTACGGACGCGGGTGGCTGAAACCCCTGTTTTGGCTTCGGTGGCTTCAGGGCTTAATTCAGGCTTCATCCATTCTTCGGCCATCAGGGTGAAAGCAGGGACAGCAACGCCGCCAGTTTTGACGTTCACTTCACCTTTCAGTTCAGGGGTGATGCCGCCTGTTTTAGCCGCCACAGGCTTGCCTGTTTTGCGATCAATGACCAAGGCATTGCCTTCATCATCGCGCAGGAACAAACCATCATCGGCTTGCCCTGGGTTTCTGATCACAAGCCATGGGGCATTGGTGTAGCGGATCAAATAATCAACATCGATCTTGCCTGATTCCATCAAAACTTGGATCAAAGACAGGATCAATAAGCCATCACTGCCGGGGGTAATCCCGATCCAATCATCAGCAACCGCGGAATAACCTGTTTGAACAGGGTTGACTGAAATGGTGCGGACACCGCGATCTTTTAATTTGCCCAAGCCAATTTTAATGGGGTTGCTGTCATGGTCTTCCGCGACGCCAAAGAGCAAGAACAATTCTGTTTTTTCCCAATCAGGTGAGCCAAATTCCCAAAACGCTCCGCCGATGGTATAGATGCCGCCCGCCGCCATATTGACCGAACAAAATCCGCCATGGGCAGCGAAATTAGGCGTACCAAATTGTTGCGCCCACCAGCCGGTTAGGGCCTGGGATTGGTCGCGGCCCGTAAAAAACGCCAGTTTTTTAGGGTCATTGGCACGGATTGGGGCCAGCCAATCGGTGGCGGTGCTGAGCGCTTCTTCCCATGTGATTTCTTCAAATTGACCTGAACCACGGGGGCCAACACGTTTTAATGGGGCTCTCAGGCGGGCTGGTGAAAGATGCTGCATAATCCCAGCAGAACCTTTGGCGCAAAGCACGCCCTGATTAACAGGGTGATCGCGGTTGCCTTCGATATATCTGATCTCATCACCTTTCATATGGACATTAATCCCACATCGGCAGGCGCACATATAACACGTTGTCTTGGCAATGCGGTCGGCGCTTGCCGGTGATGTATTGATCTTCGGCTGTTTAGACATGGTTAATCCCTTAGGACAGGTTGAATTAGCATAGCGCGGCAAGCGCAATTGAGGCCAGACGTGATTCAGCACTATCAGCACGACTGGTGAGAATAATCGGCACTTTCCCGCCCACCACCACACCGGCGGCGCAGGCGGCATTATGCCAGACCATCGATTTGAACAGAACATTGCCAGATGTAATCTCAGGCATAGCCAAGGCATCAGCATATCCCGCCACAGGATTATCTTTCATCCCTTTGATGGCGACCGCCTCAGGCGACATGGCCAAATCAAAAGATAGCGGCCCACTTACAAGCGCGCCTTTGACGTTATCCTGGGCCCAATCGCTTAAATCTTTGGCCTCTAATGACGATGGCACAGAAGCAATGGGGGTTTCGGTGGCAGAAATAATCGCAATTTTTGGCGTGTCGATCCCCAAGGCTTGCGCGGTGCTGGCAAGGCTGATCACCATTTGTTGACGGGTTTTAACGTCTGGCGTGACGTTAACCGCCCCGTCACTGATTAAAATGGGCGACCCGCCATCAGGATGGAACATAGCAAAGATATGAACCATGCGTTCAGACCCGCGAATGCCGGCATCACGGCTGACGATACCGCCCATGAACACATCTGAATGCAAATGGCCTTTCATTAAGGCATCCGCCCCGCCATTGCGGGTTAAGGCTGTGGCATGGTCAATCGCGCCTTTTTCACCGCTGCTGTCATGGATGGCGATGCCGGTTAAATCCCAATCAATAGCGGCGGCTTCTTTTTTGATTAAATCAGCCTCACCGATCAAGATCGGGGTGGCGATGCCTTCTTCATAGGCTTGTTTGGCGGTTTGGATTGGCAATGGGGCGGAGGCGCGAACAACGGCAAGCCGCATGGGCTCTGGTCTTGCTGAGCGCGCACGGTCAAGTAAATCGGTCGGGCAGACCGGGGACTGTTTAGATAAAAATGCAGAACCAGACATGGTTATTCCACCCCATAAAACCCTATAGATTTGTATTTATGCTGATATGAATTAATCAACATTAAATACTTAAGGTCAATGCCATAATGCCCTGTCAGAGCAAATGCCCCATAGAACCAGATTGGGACAAGGTTAGTGCCAGATCAGTCTCAGCGTCTGTTATGGCTTCAACGATTTGACGCAATCGACCAATTTTTCAAATCCATGGGTGATCTTATCTTCATGGATTGAAGAATAGGCCATGCGGAAATAATTTTTTGGTGGGGTTTCAGCATTGAAAAAATGATGGCCGGGTTCAATCAAAATACTTTGTTCAGCGGCTTTTTCTGCAAGGGTGCGGGCGTCAAGCCATTCTGGGCCATTTATCCAAAAACTGGTGCCACCAAAATGCGCCCCTGTTTCTTCCAATAGATTTTCTTGGTCCAGATTTTCGTGCAAGATTTTGCGGCGATTGCTGAAATGTCGTCTAAGCCGTTTGATTTGCGCATCATAATGGCCAAGCGCCATAAAATAAGCCGCGGTGCGTTGGGTCTGCCCTGGGGGGTGCCGCAACATCAGATGGCGGAGTGAGCGGGCTTCTTCGATCAATTGTTCAGATGCCACCAAATAGCCCAAACGCAATCCCGGGAACAGCGACTTGGAAAAACTGCCGACATAAATGACATGACCGCTATCATCCATGGATTTTAAAGCAGGCGATGGTGCTTCAATGAAATTCATTTCAAATTCATAATCATCTTCCACCACCAGCACGTCATGTTTCTGTGCCAATGCCAGCAGGTTTTTACGGCGATCACGGCTGAGTGTTGCGGTGGTCGGGCATTGGTGGCTGGGGGTGACAATCACCATATCGGCGGATGCGATAATATCATCGTCAATAATCACCCCATCGTCATCAACAGGCAGGGTTCTGATGTGGCTGGTATGACGTTTCAGCAATTCTCTTAAGTCAGGATAGAACGGATCTTCGATCACCACTTTTTTGTCATTGCTGACCAGCAATTGTATCAGCAAGAACAGAGCGTTTTGCGCCCCCATGGTGACAAGTATCTGTGATGGTTTTACTTGGATGCCGCGTCTTGGCAGGCTATGGGAGCAAATATAATCCACCAAAAGCGGGTCATCATTATAGCCAAAATCCCCCGCCGTGATTCCAAAATCGCGGATGCCAAGGGCTTGGCGGGCACAATCACGCCATTCAGAATGTGAGAATAACGTTGAGTCTGCTTGGCCGTAATTAAACGGAAAATCATATTCCCGCCAATTCAACGGCTTGCTGATGATATTAAGTTTAGAGGGTTTTTGGACGAATTTTTCTGTCCATTTGACCTGATCATCAGCGGGTTGGGATAGGGTTTCAGGGATTTGGCCAACAGGGGCTTCTGGGCTCACGATAAAGCCGGACCGATCTTTTGGCTCAATATAGCCGCTGTCTGTCAGGGCTTGATAGGCTAGGATTACGGTGTTGCGTGAGACGTCCAATTGTTCGGACAAAACACGGGTTGAGGGCAGGGCATCCCCTGGCATTAAACTGCGGTTCAGGATCGCTGTTACAAAAAACTCTCTGATCTGGGTCTGTTTTGATGCCGATTGGGTGGTATCAATCTGGAATAAAACAGTGCTATAACCTTGGTTCATGGATGCCTCACTCATAATTTAGTATATTCACAAAAAGATCATCTGGCACTAAAAAATGAAGCGACTGGACCTATTTTTGTTTTATGAGACAAGATACGGTTTTAATTAGGGCAATGCGCCCATGTAGTTTTGAATATCTCAATTTTGAACATCGCGATTTTGAATATCATCTTTCAAACAGGTCTCTTGATAAGAGCCAAGGATAGAACGGGGAGGTTTGATCATGCCGTTTGAGACGAATTCACTCGAAGAACATTGGATGCCGTTTTCAGGCAACCGTGACTTTAAAGCCAACCCACGTCTGGTTGTTAAATCAGAGGGTATGTATTGCTGGGATTACAAAGGCGGTAAGTTGATTGACGGGTCTTCTGGCTTGTTCTGTTGCCCTGCTGGTCATGGTCGTCGCGAAATTGCCGACGCTGTTCATGCCCAGATGCTTGAAAATGATTACACCCCTCATTTCCAGTTGGGTCACCCTGGGTCTTTTGAATTGGCCGAACGTGTTGCACGCATCCTGCCTGAGCCGATGAACCATGTTTTCTTCACCAATTCAGGGTCAGAATCAGTCGATACGGCCATGAAGATTGCTTTGGCTTACCACCGTGCCCGCGGCGATGGCCAGCGGACTCGTTTCGTCAGCCGTGAACGTGCTTATCATGGCGTTAACATGGGCGGTGTTTCTCTGGCAGGGATGGTCAAGAACCGTGAGACCTTTAACCTGACATTGCCGAATATCTCCCATATTCGTCACACCTACACTGATGACCATGCTTTTGTTAAAGGCATGCCTGAAACAGGGGCTGATTTGGCGGATGATCTGCAGCGTATCTGTGAAAACTTCGGCGGTTCAACCGTTGCGGCTGTTTTCATTGAGCCTGTGGCTGGGTCAACAGGCACATTGGTGCCACCAAAAGGCTACCTTGAGCGCATCCGCAAAATCTGTGATGAGCATGGCATCCTTATGATCTTTGATGAAGTGATCACAGGCTTCGGCCGTATGGGGACTGCTTTTGGTGCCCATAAATTTGGTGTTACACCTGATATTTCGACCATGGCGAAAGCTTTGACCAATGGCGCGATCCCGATGGGTGCGGTTGCGGTTAAAGACGAAATCTATGAAACCGTCACCAACGCTTCACCTGAAAACGCCATTGAATTCTTCCATGGCTACACATATTCAGCGCATCCAGCGGCTTGTGCGGCAGGCATCGCCACCCAGAAAATCTATGAAGAAGAAGGTCTGTTTGATCGCGCGGCTGAGATGGAATCATATTTCCTTGATGCGGTCTGGTCATTGAAAGATCATCCGATGGTCAAAGACCTGCGCGGCATTGGCATGATGGCTGGCATTGAAGTGCATCATGATGGTGTCCCAGGGCGTCGTGGCCAGCAAATGCAGAAAGATATGTTCTGGAACGGCATGCATGTTAAATTCACTGGCGATAACGCGATTGTGGCGCCAGCCTTCATTGCAGAACGTCACCATATTGATGAGATTGTCGATAAATTCCGCAAGACACTTGATCAGCATATGGACTAAGCCTCAATTGGTTTAGATCACCACCATGACTTTAAGGCCGCCATTTGGCGGCCTTTTTGTATTCCGTTTCCATTTTGATTCTTTAGACAAATCTAATGGTGAAAAAATTTACTAATTATAATAAAATCAATGGCTTAAGATTGAAGA
>WTHX01000171.1 GCA_011522975.1 Alphaproteobacteria bacterium
TGCCGATGCCGCGTCCAATAACCTGTCATGGCAATGGATCGCCAGCACCTATAGCCGCAAGCCGTATATATTTAATCTCGAAAATATGCAGAAATATTGCGGCGAAGATATCAATACGATCAGCCGCCATAACATTCCTCTGGATGCCGGGTATGATGTGCTGACCGCGCGGCTGTTTCCGCAAATGGATGAGGTGGCGTGATGGCGGATATTATTTGGATGCATGATGGTGCGCTGAGGGCAGATCACCCGATGTTTAAAGAAAACCCAGATGCAAAAGCGGTTTTCATTTGGGATGACGCCTATTTTAAATCGGCTGAAATAGGGTTTAAACAGCAGGTCTTTATTTATGAAGCCCTTAGCCATCTGCCGGTTGAAATTATCAAAGGCGATACGCTGGCGATTTTGAAAGAGATGGCAGGGGCGGATGGACAGATTATTACAGCCGCCACATCAGCCGTTGAATTAAACCGCATGATGGCCATGCTCAATCAATCTCATATGGTGCGGGTGGTGGCTGATGAGGTCTTTGCCCATCTGAAATCAAGCCCTGATTTACGGCGGTTCTTCCGGTATTGGAATAAGGCAAAATCTTCGGCCATGGATTACAACGGCGGCACGCCAGATTTATTCGGGGGATAATCATGGCTCATTGGGCGATTATTGGGTCAGGCCTTGCGGGCGTCACTTTGGCCAAAGAACTGGCCACAAAACATGATGTGACGATCTTTGAAAAATCCCATAGCAGTGCCGGGCGAATGGCGACACGGCGGCGATCTGCTGACGGTTATGAATTTTCTTTTGACCATGGGGCGCAATATTTCACCATCAAAGGTGATGGCTTTCAAAACGCCATGCAGCCTTACCTTGACCAAGGGATTGTTCAGCCATGGTCTACCAAGATGGTGACGATCACTGGTGACAGGATTATTCCGCGTCCATCATCACATCCCATTTATGTCGCCAGCCCCAGCATGACAGGTTTGGTCAAAGCCATGGCAACAGGGCTAGATATCCGCCATAAAGTTGAGATCAAAGCCATCACCCCAACCCCTGACGCGACACAAAGCCAATGGATGCTGACCGATAGCGATGGCAAGGATCATGGGCCATTTGATGGTGTTGTCACCGCGATCCCTGCCCATCAAGCCGCCCAATTGATTCCCGAAGCGAAACCTGCCCTTGATCAGGTCAAGATGCTGGGGTGTTTTACCATCATGATGGGGTTTGGTGATGATCAGGTGTTCAGGCAAGACTTACGTCTAGATTGGCCAGAAGATTCTGACGCGGCTTATGTTGAAGATTCCCCCCTTGGCTTTGTTGCGGTCAATTCCAGCAAGCCAGGGCGAGGCAATAAGCCTTCGGTGGTGGTGCAGGCGAATAACGCATGGGCAGATACGCGTTTGGATGAAGACCCGAACAAGATTGAAACACTTCTCCATCAAGAGATTAAATCCACCCTTGGTTTTGATGCGGAAAAAGCGGCGGCGACGTCATTCCACCGCTGGCGATATGCCGCCACCCAAACCCCATTAGGGCAACCCTATTGGCGTCATGAGTGTGGCCAATTGGCGGCAATTGGTGATTGGTGCATCAAAGGCCGGGTGGAAGCAGCCTATGACAGCGCCATGGCTTTGGCGCAATCCATCTTGCAGGATTAATCCTGAATATTCCCAGTTAATTTGCGGCTGATTTTTGGGCGCGTTTGCCTTCTGATTTGCAGCGTTCAGAACAATATTTGATCTCATCCCAAGCCCGTGCCCATTTCTTGCGCCATGCAAATGGCAGGCCACAATGCAAGCAGGTCTTGCTGGGGAGATCAGATTTTTTGACCATTTTTGCCATAACGAATTTGCGATGATAAATCTTTGTTCTGAGATTGAATAAAAGGCCGCTGCCTGTCATAGTTCAATTAACGCATCAATGAAAAGGATCAAGACCATGAAAACAGCAAAAGATTATCTGCAAGAAGCCAATGATGTTGTCACCCGTATTCCCGGGGCTGACGCGATGGCCAAACATGGCGCTGAAAACACGGTCTTCATTGATTTGCGCGATTCCAGCGATATTGAAAAAACAGGAACAATTCGAGGGGCATTGCGCATCCCGCGCGGCTTTATTGAATTTGCCGCCGATGAAAACCTGCCCATCCATAACGAAGCCTTGAAAAAAGACAAAGATATTTACTTGGTCTGTGCGGCTGGCGGCATGGCGGCGTTGGCGGGCAAAACCCTGAAAGATATGGGGTTTGAAAATGTCACTAATATCGGCGGCATCAGCGAATGGATCGATGCTGGCGGGGCGATGGAATAAGACCATAAAGTCTGAAGATTGGGGGCTGAAGGGGGCATATGCTGATCGTCGTTTTTGAATTTACGCTCAATAAAGGCGTTGGCGACCGCTATTTTGAACTGGCGGGGATGATGCGTGAAGAAATTCAGAACCAGCCCGGATTTATTTCAATCGAACGGTTTCGCCATCTTGATGACGACCAGCGTGTTGTCAGCATCTCAACATGGGAAAGCGAAGATGCCATCAAAGAATGGAAAGCCAATTTGAAGCATCGTATGGCGCAAAAAGAAGGCAAAAAATCGATTTTTAAATCGTATCGGTTGCGGGTTGCCAATGTCATCCGTGATTATGGGATGGCCGAAAAAACATCGGAATAAACATTTTAAAACAACAATTTCAGCCCAAAAAAAAGGAGTGGTGAACTTCTGGCGAAGGTCAGGCCACTCCAAGTTTGGGGAGGTTATACCGCTTAAATGGGATGCGCGGTTAAATTGTCAATATTTTCATGAAAAAAGATTGAATAAATCAAAAAAGGATGGGAAAACCCCATCCTTTTTATGTGTTTTGAATGTGTTTGGCTTACTGGTTGGAATACCCACGCTCACCATGTTGCGCCAAATCAAGACCTTCGATTTCGGTTTGATTATCAACCCGCAAGGGTGTCACCATCCCGACCAGTTTCAAAATGATGTAACTGGCCACCGCGGTCCAGATAGCGGTGATGGCCACCCCAGCAAATTGAACCATGAATTGCTGGCCTGCGGTGACGCCATCAGCAAGCCCAAGGCCTGCAAATGTGGGTGTCGCCAAGAAGGCCACCAACAGGCTGCCCAGAATACCGCCAACACCATGAACGGCAAAAACATCAAGCGAGTCATCAATCTTTAACTTAAAGCGAATTAAATCCACCGCCAGATAACAGACAACACCGCCAGCAAGCCCCAAGATGATGCCACCAGGGATACCAACAAAACCTGATGCAGGGGTCACGGTCGCGAGACCTGCCACCATACCGGTAACGATGCCCACCAAAGAAGGACGGCCAAAACGGAACCATTCAATAAACATCCATGACAAAGCCCCAACCGATGCCGCGATATGGGTCACCACCAATGCCATGCCAGCTGATTGACCCGCGCCCAAGGCTGAACCGCCGTTAAAGCCAAACCAGCCAATCCAGAGCATAGAAGCCCCGATCATGGTCAAGATCGGGCTATGGGGCGGTTGAATAGATTGTGGGAACGGGATGCGTTTGCCTAAGACAAGCGCGATCACAAGCGCGGCTGTGCCTGCGGTGGTATGAACAACGATACCGCCGGCGAAATCCATCATGCCCCAAGCGGCCATGAAGCCGCCGCCCCATACCCAATGGGTCACTGGTGCATACACGACCAACAACCAGATGACAGAGAATAACAACACGGCTGCGAAATTCATCCGCTCAACATAAGCGCCGATAATCAATGCAGGGGTGATGATTGCAAATGTCATTTGGAAGCCAGCAAAAACACTTTCAGGGATGGTGCCGCTGACACTGTCAATGCCAATGCCGACCATCATCACATTGCTGAGATCACCAACCCAAGCGCCATCGCCTGAAAAAGCCAATGAATATCCTGCCACAACCCATGTGACCGACAGCAAACATGCCAAGGCAAAGTGATGCATCAACACAGAGACGACATTTTTGGATTGAACCAAACCTGCATAAAACAAAGCCAATCCTGGCAAGGTCATGAACAAGACCAATGCGGTTGACGTTAAAATCCATGCGGTGTCGCCGCTATCAACCGCGGCAAAAGCAAAATTAGGTATTATGATTGCGGCTAGCGCAAACGCCATACGCATAAAATGATGTTTAAACATGATCACTTCCTAAATAATGAGGACGCCATCATAAGAAATTGACCATGTAAATCAAATAGTCATTTGCTTAATATTGATTGGATTCTGCCAAATATGCACCATAAAGGGTTAAAATCGTCCCGATTGCCCAGTTTTGCTGTTGAAAAGCACCATACCGCCGCTTCGGGGTGAGATGCCGGTGATGGCTTGGATCACCACTTGATGGGTGATCATCAGCACCAGATCATCAGATTTTAGGCGTGATAATTCTTCGCGTAATAACGCCAAAGTTTCATCACGGTCAACATGATCTTGGAAAAAGGAATTGAGCCCATCATGGGTGCGATAATCCCCAATATTCATTTCAAGGGCAGTGTCCTGACAGCGGCACCAGCGGCTTGATAAAATGGCATCAATGGTTAATCCAGAAGACCGAAACAATTGCCCCAAATCTTGAGATTGCTTTCGGCCGGTGGCATCAAGATTGCGTTGGGTTGAGCAATCCGCAATGTCAAAATTATCAGGATCACCATAACCAGGGGCCAGCGCATGGCGCATGAAAATCACATTCGCCCCATGGGAGGTGACGGCATTTTTCAAAGCAGCACCATCAAGGGTTGCTGCCCCTGATATGCCAACGCCGCCTAGCGCCATAATCAGGGAAGCAATGATGGATAAAAACAGGCGCCGGATCATTTTTTATTTTCAGCCATCATGGCAATCATTTCAAACATGACTGCCGCCGCCACCATAGAGGTGATCTGATTGGGGTGGTCTTTGGTGGGCATCAGGCAAACCACATCGCCGCCAATGATATTCATCCCGCGCACGGCATGGAGCAATTCCCGGGCTTGATCAATGCTAAACCCGCCAACACCGGGTTCGATATTGGCGACAGCAGGCGCAACCGTCGGGTCAAGGCAATCCAGATCAAAGGTGATATAAACAGGCCGGCCATCTAAAACATCTTTAATCTGGGCAATCACATCAGCGGCACCACGGCTGCGGTATTCCGCCATGGTCACAACATTATAGCCATAGTCATAAGATGGTTGCAGCCAATCCAAGGTGCGGGGGTGGCCACGCAGGCCGATTTGCATGGAGTGTTTCGGGTCAACCTTGCCTTGGTCGGCCAAATACGCCCCCCAATGGGCGGCTGATTTCTGCGCCCCAAGGAAGTGATCTACTTTGGTGAAAACATCGGTATGAGCATCAAGATGCAGAAAACAGACAGGCTCACCACCTGTTAACGCGCCGCAGCCAAGGGCTTGGACAATCCCGCCTGTGATCGAATGGTCGCCGCCAATCGAAACAGGACGCACGCCTTTTTGATCAACAGTATGATAAAATTCTGTAATGCGGGCGATGCAATCTTCATTGTCATTGGCTTTCGGAAAAGGCACATCACCAGCATCAATAATCGTTGCGGTGCTCCATGGATCAAGTCCAAATTCACCATGGACACGGCGTTGCACCGCCGCGATATTGCGCACCGCCCTTGGGCCCAGATGCTGATCACGTTCGGTTGTGCCATTGCCTGTCGAATGCGGCACGCCAATAAGGGCAATATCCGCATGGGTGAAATCTTGATCAGCGATATCAAGATGCGGACAGCGGAACAAGGTGGGAATCCCCCACCAATAAAGGTTGTTCATCATGCTGGCATCATGTTCATACGCCATAATAGCCCCCTTATCAGAATATAATAAGGCTATGGTGACGGATAATCACGATACTGGCAAGCGTTCAACCTTTCGCAAAACCGCAATCATTATGAACTTGAATAGGCGCAGAACTGACCATCTGTTGCGATGGTGTAGGATTTATCCACCGTCAGGTCTGGGACAGTTTCATTATCCATCCCACCATATTCAACGATATATCCTTTGGCAGCGTTACCGCTTGTGGTGGTATCGCCATCAAGACGCCAATCGTTCCACAACCCTGTACCATGGACATGAAGATAATTTTCCCCAATGTCCCCGTCATGGCGATAGTTATTGGGCTCTGTGTATTGGAAATTGGTATAGGGATAATTACTGTCAGATGAATCCAACGAATCGGAATGGTTGCATGTGCTGGCGGTTGGATAAGTGCGCTGCTTGTCAGGGTCACTGCTTGAATTACAGTTTTTAATATCTTGAGTGATAAATTCCAGACGTTCAGGTCCCGTGACCCAATAAAAATATCCTTCACCCTGTGCCATGGAATATGTGCCTGTTGTATTGTCCCATTCGCTTTGAGACACACCCACAAGGTTATCAAGATCAGTTGAATTATCGATGCGGCAATGGCCTTGGACGGTGGCATCACCCAAGCGGTCACATCCGCCGATCCAACCTGCGCCTTTTAACTTTGGCACGATATAGGCTTGTTCTGCAGCGCTGGTAATCGTCACAAGATACCCCTGCATGCCAAATAG
>WTHX01000002.1 GCA_011522975.1 Alphaproteobacteria bacterium
AAAACCACCCACACAGTTACACACCGAAAAGCTCGGGATAACAATGGGTTGACGTTGGTATCGTAGGAAAAAGTGGTGCCCGGGGGCGGACTCGAACCACCGACACGCGGATTTTCAATCCGCTGCTCTACCACCTGAGCTACCCGGGCCCTGAGCGCATCGCGCTGAGGTGATAATGATTTAGCCTATCCTTACGCTGCTGTCCAGATGTCATTCACATGAAAAGCAAAGAAAATATCAGCAGCATTACCAACCAGAGTGATGTTTATTTATCCCCGCCAAAAGACCCTTTGATCACCGTGCCGTCTTCCATGGCTTCTAAAACGGCTTTTTCCAAGGCTTCGAGATCAGCGCTATCAGGTTCTTCAGCGGCGGGCACGCCATATTGTCCTGAAAACCACCGCCCCAAGTCAGCCTGCGCGCATCGCCGCGAACAAAACGGGCTATGCGGCTTTTCAGCAGGCTTACTGCAGGTTGGGCATTTTACGGCCATGGCCAATTCTCCATCTGAAGTGACCCTAGGATCACGCGTTTTCTTCAACAACAGCAGTCTGCACTGCGTTATCTGATCGGAATTGCGGCGAAAAAGCAAGATCAGCCGTGATTGCTTTTAACGCTTCAGCGCCATCGGCCCGAAGCCAATTCAATCCTTTTTCATGAATAGAAATTGTAATACCGCCTTGAATGTTCAAATGGCGGTGCCGGCGAATTAACCGCAGAGCGGCGCGGCCTGATGCCGCCGCATCCACGGTCAATTCTTGGGATAGGATATTCCGCCGCCAAGGGCGTGCCATGGTATATAACCCCCCTCTTGTGAACCCATGCAAAGATGGTTTTTCAGGGTCATATTTGGCTTCAGCCTTGATCATATCATGAAGTTTGCGTTGCTGTTCAGGCGTAAGGCGCGGGAAATCAATCACAATCGGGCCGGCCATGCGGCGCAAACGGATTTGCCGCATCACAACAGGCAACAACTGGCAAGACAGATCAAATGGCGAAAGGGTGCTAGCGGCGCTATCCAGATCAATCACCGCCGCCCCCGGCGGGGTGTTGATATGCACAACAGCCCCATTCGGCATGGGCATGATCGCCTTGCAAGCCTGTTCCAGTGCTTCATCGCATCCGTATTGCGCCCATCTCTCGCCTGTATCATCTGAAATCACTTCAGCATCAGGCGCCGCCGCCTTAGCAAGCGCCAGCGCATCAAGGGCGGGGTGGATCAATTGAGGTTGAGGCGGCAAGTCTTTCGGTGAGACATCGCCTTTGATCTTGACCTGCAAGGGCTTACCTTCACGCGGCAAAGCCGAAACCACAACAGGAATGATTTGCCCTGATTTTAAACTCTTGGCTTGATCGGCTGTGATTCTGGCGCTGGCCATATGGGATTGTGGCCGCGTATCAGGAGGTGCAGGACTGCCCACCAATTCAAACGTTGCGCGGTCATGGTCTGCAAATATCTGGGCGACACGGGCGGCAAACACCGCCCCTGGTTGCGGCAAAGGATTGCTTGCATCATCGATCCAAAATTGATCCAGCACCCCATCACAAAGCAGAGCAACACGCCGATAAGATGGCAAATCATCAATCAGAATAATCGTATGATCTGCTTTTTTTGGCGGGCTAGTCATTCGTATCTGAACGGGCGCTCAGAAACGGATAGCCCATCCCCCGCAAGACTTGCGCTGTTTCGAATAATGGAAGGCCAACAATCCCTGTGTAAGAGCCTTCGATCCAAGCCACATGTTGCGCCGCCATGCCTTGGATGCCATACCCGCCTGCTTTGCCCTGCCATTCACCGCTATCGATATAAGCCGTGATTGCTGCATCATCGAGGCGGTTTAACTTCACATGGCTGGCGCTGATCCGTTCAACAATCTGGCCATTAGGGGATTTGATGGCAATAGAGGTTAGGACGCGGTGACGCCGCCCACCCAATAAGGTCAGAAATTGCCGGGCTTCATCAGCATCTGTGGGCTTACCAAGAATACGGCGCCCGCAAGCCACCACTGTATCGGCGGCCAAGCAAAACGAGTCTTGTGTTTGGGGGATGATCGCCGCAAGTTTTTCACGCGCCATGCGTTGGGCATAAAGCCGAGGCAATTCGCCGGAATGTGGGTCTTCGTTAATATCAGCGGGGATCACCGCATCGGGGGTGATATTGATCTGCGCCAACAATTCAAGCCGCCGTGGAGAGGCCGAAGCAAGCACCAATTGAGGCTTTTTATTAGACATAACGCCCCCTTCAAACCATCACCTGACATGATCAGGTCGTTTTAATCAAGCGGCTGGCGGTTTTATTAAATCAACCAGTCTTATTTGAATCTAAAGGTAATCCGACCTTTGGTCAGGTCATAAGGCGTCATTTCTACATTGACGCGGTCACCGGCAAGCACCCGAATTCTATTCTTCCGCATTTTTCCACTCGTATGGGCCAGCACTTCGTGGTCATTATCGAGCTTAACGCGAAACATTGCATTCGGCAGCAATTCGGAAACTGTTCCGGAAAACTCAATAACATCTTCTTTGGCCATGCGAATGTCCTAATTTGCAGTTAAAATCTATGGTTTTGTGACTGTTCTAGACGCTATGGTCAAGCCTTTTGTTTGTTTTCGCCCATAACAACAGGGTTACATCTCACCAAAACGATCTTTTAATTTTGCCGCGATAATGTCTCTGACCTCACGGTAGGCCTTTAATCGCGCTTCGCGATTGTCGCTGCCCAAGGCGGCGTCAAACACCGGCCAATATTCAACTTCGGTTGATTTGTTGCGGGCGATATCTTCCGCCATGGCATAGGACACGTCTGAAAAACAGATGATCAAATCAAAATATTCATCTTCGAGGTCATCAAAACTTTTCGGCTGATGATTGGTCAGGTCAATGCCAATCTCATTCATGACATTAAAGACAAAACCATCGGGCGCGCCTGCGTTAAGCCCACAACTATCGGCAAACACACGGTTCGGGAACATCGCCTTCATCAAGCCTTCGGCCATGGGTGAGCGGATCATGTTATGGGTACAAGCAAATAACACAGCGCCGGGTAATTTTTGTTCTTTATTCTGATTGTCAGCCATTAAAACCCCCGCATTTTCAATACGCAAATCAGGCTAAACAGACGGCGCGATGTGTTGTTATCCATTTCAACCTTACCATCAAGACGTTCGCGCAAAACCTCAGCCCCTTCGTTATGGAGCGCGCGCCTGCCCATATCAATGGCTTGAATTTGTGATGGTGTTTTGGTGCGGATCGCTTCGTAATAACTTTCGCAAACCAATTTATAATCGCGGATAATGCGCCGCAACGGGCCCATGGCCAAGAAAAACCCTGCCAAGGGAATATCTTCAATATTGCGGATATCAAAATGGACATGGCGGGCATCAGACCGCAACACCAAATGGTAAGGCCCAGTTTGTTCCACCAATTGAAAATGGTTTTCTTCAATCAGATCATAAATCGCAATGGACCGTTCATGTTCGGCTTCAGGCGACAGGCGCGGCGCATCGGATTGGTCGAGATGGATTCTGACAATCTTCCGGTCTTGGTCTTCTGGAGATTGGCCATCAGCCGCTGTCATCACGTCACCTATTCAATCGCCGTGAAATGGATAAGCCATGGGCATCAAGTCCTTCTGCCTTGGCCAAAGTCACCGCCGCAGGGCCAATTCTGGCCAAAGCCTCAGCATCGCAATCCACCGTCGTTGTGCGTTTCATAAAGTCCAAGACCCCAAGGCCAGATGAAAACCGTGAAGTCCGGGCGGTGGGCAAGACATGGTTAGGGCCAGCGACATAATCGCCGATTGCCTCAGGCGTCCAGCGGCCCAAGAAAATTGCCCCTGCATGCCTGATCTTTGCCGCCAAATCATGGGGGTTTTCAACCGCAATTTCCAAATGTTCAGCGGCAATCTGATTGGCCAGTTCAGCCCCTTCATCCCAATCGGCAACAGTGATAATCGCGCCATGATCACGCCAAGATGCGCCGGCCACATCAACCCGCGGCAATGTCGGCAAGATCGCCTCAACCGCATTTGCCACGTCATCGGCAAAGTCAGCGTCATCGGTGATTAAAATCGCTTGCGCGGCTTCATCATGTTCGGCTTGGCTCAATAAATCCATGGCCACCCAATCGGCGGTATTGCCGCGGTCCGCCATCACCAGAATTTCAGAAGGCCCCGCGATGGAATCAATCCCTACTTTGCCAAAAACTTGGCGTTTGGCCGCCGCGACAAAAGCATTGCCGGGCCCCACAATTTTATCGACAGGGGCGATCGATTCCGTTCCATAGGCCAATGCCGCCACCGCTTGCGCCCCGCCAATTCGCCAGACTTCACTAATGCCCGCGATATGGGCTGCCGCCAAGACCATGTCATTAATCACCCCATCGGGGGTCGGCACCACCATCACCCGACGCGGCACACCTGCCACTGTTGCGGGCAAAGCGTTCATCAAAACAGAAGACGGATACGCCGCTTTGCCGCCTGGGACATAAAGCCCTGCCGCATCAACCGGCGTATGCCGTAACCCCAGTGCAACCCCTGCATCATCTTTATAGGCGATATCTTGCGGCAATTGCTTTTCATGGAAGGCTTTAATTCGGGTTGCGGCGGTTGATAATGCTGATTTCAATTCATCATCAATGCGGTCATATGCCGCCGCCAGATCATCCGGCGTTAGCGCCAGTTCAGCCATGCTGCTTGCCGAAACGCGATCAAATTTCTTTGTCAATTCAAGCACAGCCGCATCACCGCGATGGGTAACATCACTGATAATCGACTTGACCGTATCCGAAACATCAACACTATCTTCACGCTTGGAGTTCAACAGCGTGGTGAATGCGTCCTGAAAGCCTTGGTCTTTGGTGTTAAGTTTAACCGCCATGGACAGCGTCCCTGATTTTTTCAACAAAACTGCCAATTTCATCAGGCCGTGTTTTCCAGGCCGCGCGATTGACAACAAAACGGCTGGAAATTTGGGCAATTTCTTCCACTTCAACCAAGCCGTTGGCCTTTAAGGTAGATCCTGTTTCCACCAGATCAACAATGCGGCGGCACAGCCCTAAACCTGGCGCCAATTCCATCGCACCATTGAGTTTAATACATTCCGCCTGAACGCCTCTTGCGGCAAAATATGTCTTGGTGACATTCGGGTATTTCGTTGCAACACGAACATGACTCCAACTGCGGGGGTCATCCTGTTCCGCGGCTTCGATCGACGACGCCACCACCATGCGGCAGGCGCCGACCCCCAAATCAACAGGGGCATAAATTTCAGGATGGTCAAATTCCATCAGTACATCAGAACCCGCAACCCCCATATGGGCCGCGCCAAAAGCGATAAAGGTCGCGACATCAAAACTCCGGACGCGGATGACATCAACGCCTTTGGCTTCTGTGGTAAAACGCAAACGGCGGTCATTTTCATCAAAAAACCCATCTTCAGGTTCAAGCCCTGCTGCTTTCAGAATGGGTCTAATGGCTTTCAGGATGCGGCCTTTTGGCAGGGCCAGCACCATATTTTCAGAAGACTCAATCGCTTGCATATCGTCCATAGTGAGTTGTGTCATGACAACAGTCCTAAAATTTGCCTATTAGGCCTCAACGTTGGGGGATGGGGTTAATGTTTCGGTTCAAACCCGGTTGACCACCCTTCACCTAAGTCTGCGGCATAAACCCTTATGGCGTCACATTCAAGCCTTAGCATTGCCGCACCTGCGAAAATCATGTCAATATGATCATCTTCGGCCTGAATAGCCAGCAAATTCAGAACATCATCACTGTCATGGGGGGAAAAGCCTTTTCGCTTCAGCCCTTTGATTTGGTCAAAATTAATGCCCATCAAACGGCGATGCCCGATTTCGGCATCATCTGTCCCGCCATCTTGATCATCATGGCAATAACGCGCCGCCACCATCATGAATTGCCCTCTGTCAGCATCATAGCCCATGTCACCAATCAACACCGTGGCATCTTGCAAGAGAGATGACAGCACAAGCAAATCATCTTGGTCTTTGATGGCAAGTTTCAACGACGATTTCACATTGGGCGACATGGCATTGGCCTTTGATTACTCTTTGACGCGGCGAATATCAGCCCCGCAAGCATTGAGTTTTTCTTCCAACCGATCATAACCGCGGTCCAGATGATAAACACGCTGCAAAACTGTTTCACCGGCGGCGGTTAACCCTGCCAGCACAAGCGAAACAGAGGCCCGCAAATCAGTCGCCATGACAGGGGCAGCGGTCAAACCTTCGACGCCTTGAACAATCGCCTGCCCACCATTGACTTGAATATCAGCCCCCATCCTTGTCAATTCAGGGACATGCATAAACCTGTTTTCAAAAATCGTTTCAGAAATACAAGACCTGCCGCTGGCCAATGTCATCAGCGCCATGAATTGCGCCTGAATATCGGTAGGAAAC
>WTHX01000012.1 GCA_011522975.1 Alphaproteobacteria bacterium
ACGGCTGGAATTAATCCAGCACGACGTGCCGCCCGGGCGGACCCCTTACCAGCCCGGTCACGCATTTCTGCGCTTAATGTCATTTCATCAGACATGTTTTTCTCCATTTAAATGGGCCATGCCTCCAGGGGTGCATGGCTGGTTTTATTCTAGAGTTGATAATCAAACCTAGAATGATGCTTTCCTAGCGTGTTCCCGCTAAAAAATAAAGGAAATTGTTCAATTAATTGAACAAAGATGAAACTGATCGTTCTTCATTAATCCGCAAGATCGCTTCACCCAGAAGCGGGGCAACGGTCAATTGATGGATGTTCTTGGCCACCCGCATGGCTTCTGTTGCCAGAATACTGTCGGTGGTGACCAGTGAGTTGAGCGGTGATGACGCGACACGCGACACCGCCCCACCAGACAACACGCCATGGGTGACATAGGCATCAACCGAAAGCGCGCCTTTATCAATCAGGGCTTGCGCCGCATTACACAGCGTCCCGCCACTATCGACAATATCATCAACCATGATGCAATGCCGGTCCTCAACATCACCAATGATATTCATGACTTCTGAAACGCCAGCACGTTCACGGCGTTTATCAATAATAGCCAGATCAGCATCCAGTCGGCGGGCAACAGCACGGGCGCGCACAACCCCGCCAACATCAGGCGATACAATCACCAACCTGCCATTGGGATATTTCTTCTTAATATCGTCAGTCAGAACAGGCGCAGCAAAGAGGTTATCTGTCGGAATGTCAAAGAAACCCTGGATTTGGTCAGCGTGCAGATCCATGGTCAAAACACGGTCGGCCCCAGCTGAAGTGATCAGATTGGCAACCAGTTTTGCGGAAATAGGTGTGCGCGGACCTGATTTGCGATCTTGGCGGGCATAACCGAAATAAGGGACAACGGCTGTAACACGGCGGGCAGAACCACGGCGCAACGCATCCAGCGTTACCAAAAGCTCCATCAAATTATCATTGGCGGGATAGGAAGTGGATTGCACCACAAAGACGTCTTCCCCACGGACATTTTCTTGGATCTCTGCAAAGACTTCCATATCGGCAAAGCGGCGAATATCTGCTTTGGTCAATGGACAATCAAGATAGGCGGCAATGGCTTCGGCAAGCGGACGATTGGAATTACAGGCCAGAATTTTCATGCTTTTACTCAATAAAGCGAACTCGATCTCTGATACCAAGTCTTAGCATTTTGGGCAAGGCAAAGGTTGCAGATTTGTTACATGATCACGCAGGATGCAACCATCCCCAAGAAAAAAAGACCTAAAAAAATATAAAGATGGGGCATGAAAATACCTGTTTTTGTCTATTCTGTGGAATGGTTTAAGCGAATCATCGCCATTAAACGCCCACTATCGGGTTGATTTTGATGGGTGGCGCGGCGGTGGCTGAAGAACCGATCATCGGAATATGTATCTTCTGCCATAGCGGCGGCATTAACCCCAAGAGCATGCAATTGCCCCAAAACATATTGCGGCAGATCAAAAAGCCAATGGTCTTGGGCCGCATCAGGTTGGAAATATTCTTCGGCATCAGCGGTCGCGGCACAAACCGCATCCCTTAAGTCATTGCCAACTTGATAGGATGCTTGCTGAATTGACGGGCCGGTCACCGCCCGAATATAGCCGCGTGATGCGCCTTGTTCTTCCATGGCTGTGATTGTGCTGGCAATGATGCCGCCAACCGCCCCGCGCCAACCGGCATGGGCAGCACCAATGACGCGATTAACGGGGTCAATAAAAAGAACGGGAACGCAATCCGCTGTTAAAATCACGCACGTCAGCCCTGATTGGGTTGTCACCATTGCATCACCTTCGAGGCGTTCAGGGGGGGTGGATGATAGGGCCTGATGGTCAATGTTATGGCATATATCGGAATGAATTTGAAAAAGCCCAGAAAGATGATCAGCCCCGCCACCGATCGCCGCTGCCGCACGCCTGCGGTTTTCATGGACATGATCAAGATTATCTTTTGACCCCAACCCGCCATTTAGGCTGTCATAAAGACCGTGGCTGACCCCGCCATGACGGGTGAAGAACCCATGGCTTGCTTCAACGCAATCCAATAAAGGATGAGTCAAATATGGCACAGCATCAGTCAAGGTTTGATCGGTCATGGTTTGATCATGGCGTAATATTGGATCTGTTCAAGGTTATTTTAGATTCATTTGTTATGGCAAGAACCCCGCGACGTCACCTTTAGCATCTGGCGGCAGAATAGCCATGGTTTGAAAAACACGACCCATTTGGGCAGGGGATGACAGGCGATCTACGGCGGCGGCGATCATCCGTCTTGTTTTTGGGTCAGCATCAGCACTTAATTGTTCAGCCCGCTGATAGAGCCCAAGGGATTTCAAAAAATCGCCTTGATCGCGCGTGCCTAGAATGCGCATATCGGCGGCTGCTGTTTGAATGGCGCTGAAATCCACCCAAGCCGATAAATCAGCCTTACCCGGGCTGTCCAGAATATCGACAGGTTTATGGTTATGGACGGCTTGCAGGCTGTCACCAATGGGGTTGGATTTACCGTAATCAATGATTAATGCTGCGCCGCCGTATTGCTGAATATGACGGCTAATCTTGGCGACGATAGCAGGCAATTGAGGCGCGATTTCATAAACATTGCCAATGGGGGTTTGATCTTCGGGCGGGGCATCATTCGTCGTAATGGTGGTGAGGGTCAGTTTGCCACCGGCCATGGCAACAACACGCTCACGCCAGCCCTTGTCTTGCTTGATAAACTGACGAATAGGCAACGCATCAAAAAATTCATTGGCAATGAAGATCAACGGCATTGGGGGGAGGTTGTCGAGATCATTGTGATGAATGACGGGTTGAGGATGAAGGGCCTTGGCTTGCTGTTGCTTGAGTGCAGGGCTCATTTCCATCATATGTATGGGCATGTGAATGGGCATCGCCCCACCATGGTCTTGGATGAAAGGCGTGATGGCTCGGATGGCATCCGCCATTAATGTCCCGCGGCCTGGGCCAAGTTCAAAAAACCCAGCCTCTTTCATCACGTTTTGCCGGTGCAACTGATCCAGCGACCATAGCCCGATCAATTCACCGAACATCTGGCTGATCTCAGGGGCGGTGATAAAATCCCCTTCAAGACCAAAACTGCGCCCCGACATATAATAGCCATGCTGGGGATGCCCCAAGGCCAATGCCATATAACGGTCAAGCCGCATATATCCTTTGGACGTGATTTCTTCAGCAATGATGGGGAAAAGCGGCGTTGCCATGATTATGATTTCGCGTTCTTAAAGGCATATTGGATCAGCCATGCGCCAATCACAACCATAGGCAATGATAAGATTTGCCCCATGGTGACGCCACTGATGATAAAGCCCAATTGTTGGTCAGGCTGACGGAAGTTTTCAACCACAATGCGGGCAAGGCCATAGCCTGTGATGAAAATCCCCATCAATAAGCCTTTGCGTTGTCTTGCGCCCATGCGCCAAGCGACCATCAGAATAATGAATAATAACATGCCTTCTAATAAGGCTTCGTATATCTGGCTGGGGTGGCGCGGCAAACCATTGGTGCCGGGGAAGATTACCGCCCAAGGCACATCGGTAATGCGGCCATATAACTCGCCA
The DNA here is from genome assembly GCA_011522975.1 of Alphaproteobacteria bacterium. GTDB lineage: Bacteria > Pseudomonadota > Alphaproteobacteria > Puniceispirillales > UBA1172 > JAGWAQ01. The sequence continues at coordinate 3,616 of WTHX01000012.1, forward strand.
TTGATGAAATTGGCCAAACGCCCAAAAAAGATTCCAATTGGCGCAACCAGCGCGATCAAATCACCAAGACCAATCATTGAGACGTGATGCCGTCTTGCGGTGAAAATAATCGCCAAGACCATCCCCATAAAACCGCCATGGAAAGCTAAGCCGCCTTCCCAAACAGCCAGTATTTTGTGAGGATTGCTCAAGAAATAAGATGGGTTGTAAAACAGGACATAACCAAGCCGACCGCCTAAGATAATGCCAATAATGCCAATGTTGATCAGGCTGTCTAACGGCGGATGGCCAATAGGGTCACCTGATTTGGCGGTGATCCGTTTCAGCAAAAACCAACCCAATAAAATTCCCGCCAGATAAGCCAGCGCATACCACCGCAAATGCAAAAACCCAATGCTGAAAATGATCGGATCAATGTCAGGAAAGGGCAGGGCCGCAAAGGTAATCTCAGGCGAGTGTTCAAGCGATAGCATTGATGTTGTTTGAGGAATGGATTGGGGCATGAGTTTTGCTGTTATGGGGTTGTTAAGACTTGCATATTATAGCCCATGGCACGTACCTATACCACCCGCCCATACCAGAACAGTTCATGGGCCAGAAACAGTTCAACTCAAAATAAAGAATCGGCGGCCGAATCATCAATTTATTCTGATGATCCTGTCCAATCGGTGCTGATGGCGGTGGCGGCGGTTTTTTTTATCAAAGATGTTGAAATTTAATGGCAGGTGATGAATCGCCAGAATATAACGATTTGCGATAAAATCACAAAATTGTGTGGGTCGCGGTAAAGCCAACCACTAAATATTGTGTTTTACAATTCAGCCCCCCTTGTTCAAACTTAAAGAATAAGGAGTTCCAAATGCAGGTTCGCGCCCCATCACAATCAGCCCCTCTCGCCCATCCTATTGAATTGGTGCAGGGCTTTGTTGATGCCAATGATTGGCGATTGCATCATGCCAGCCCCCATGAAGTGTCGGTGGAAGTGCCGGGCAAATGGTCTGATTATTCCTTAACCCTGACATGGCAGGATAAATTTAGCGCGTTGCATATTAATGTCGGGCTGGATATTTTCATCATTGATCAACAAATGGATGAAGCCCGCCGGGTGCTTAGCCGTTTGAACCAGAATATCTGGATGGGGCATTTCGACCTGATCGAAGAAGATGGCGGCGTTGTCTTCCGTCATAACTTGCTGTTGCGCGGCACTGGTGGCGCCACCCCTGAACAGATCGAAGATATGATCGATATGACCTTGGGTGAATGTGAACGTGCCTATCCAGCGTTTTTCCAAATCGCCACAGGCGTTGTTAGCGCAGAAACCGCGTCAACAACGGCATTGATGGAAACCGTCGGTTCAGCGTAAACTAAATCTTTATCAATAATGAATGGACATACCATGACGAGAATCCTCCTCGCGGGATGCGGTAAAATGGGATCAGCCATGCTTGAAGGCTGGTTGGCGCAATTGGACGATGACCTTCAATTTATGGTGTTTGACCCAATGCTGGATGATCAGCATATTGCAAGCCGTGATGATCGCGTCATTGCCATGACCGCATTGGATGAACAGGATTGGGGCAAAGACAGCCAGCCTGATATGATTGTACTGGCCATGAAACCGCAAATGTTGCCTGACGCTTTGCCAAGTCTGAAGGCGATTTGCCACCAAGACACCGTGTTTTTATCCATCGCCGCTGGTATCACTATGCAGCGTTTGAAAGATCATTTGGGGGATGACCGCGCAATTATTCGCACCATGCCCAACACGCCTGCCGCTATTGGTAAAGGCATTACCGCAATGATTTTTGACGATGCGGTTTCTGAGGAAATGACCACCCTTAGCCGACGCATGATGGCGGTGATTGGTGATGTCGTTGACTTGGATGACGAAGCCGATATGGATGTGGTGACCGCGGTGTCTGGCTCTGGTCCTGCTTATGTTTTTCTGATGCGTGAGGCGCTTGAAAGCGCCGCCATCACCGCAGGACTTAAGCCTGAATTAGCGGCGAAATTAGCAGCGGCAACAATTGGCGGGGCGGCGGATTTGATGGAAGAAAGCGACCAGTCCCCAAGCCAGTTGCGCATTAATGTCACCAGCCCCAATGGCACCACCCAAGCTGCTCTTGATGTCTTGATGGATGAAGACGGGCTTTATCCTTTGATGACAAAAGCGGTGATTGCGGCAAGAGATCGGTCAAAGGAACTTGGCAAATAGCATAAATAACCCTATCTCTATGGGATAGAGAAAGGGTGTTGATATGGCAACGTCAGAACATCAATTGGATCAGATTAGGGTTAATATTGGCGCGGCGATGATCATGGCCTTGCATGACCATGACTATTCAGCGATTGATGCCACTCTATTGGCGCAAAATTCAGGGCATGATGTGGCTTTGGTACGCCGGCTTTTCCCCGATATGATGATGGCGGCGGATCAAGGCTTGCGCGATCTCGATGATAAGGTCATGGCGCAATTGGCTGAAGATTTTGCCGATGATCAAGACGCCAGCCCAAGAGAAAAAATTCTGGAAGGCTTGATCGCCCGTTATGAGGCGTATGCCCCCCATAAAGCGGTGATCAAGGCATTGAACAAAGCCTCTGTGATGAACCCATTATTGGCAACGATGATGGTGACCCGGCTGAATATCGCGTCAAAAACAATTCTTCAACTGGCAGGGGTGGATACTTCTGGCCTGATGGGGATGTTGCAGGTTAAAGGC
>WTHX01000074.1:0-10562 GCA_011522975.1 Alphaproteobacteria bacterium
GCTTTGGTAAAGCCTGTCATCCCTGCTTTGGCGGCGGCATAATTGGCTTGGCCGGGGTTGCCTGTATAGCCAACGATTGATGACATCTGAATAATCCGCCCCCAGCGGTTTTTCATCATCCCGCGCAGAACCGAGCGTGACAGGATCATGGCGGCGGTCAAATTGACCTCCATCACCGCATCCCAGTCTTCATCTTTCATCCGCATCATCAGCCCATCGCGGGTAATGCCAGCATTATTGACTAGAATTTCAACAGGTTTGCCTGCGGCTTCCGCGGCACGGTCCGCCAAGCCCGCAACATCTTCACGATCTGAGAGGTTTGCGGTCATGGCATGACAACGCCCCCCAAGGCTGCCCGCCATATCATCGAGAACCGCCTGTCTTGTGCCGGTCAGGATAACCTCTGCCCCCTGTCCGTGAAGTGATTTGGCAATTTCTGCCCCAATCCCACCTGTTGCCCCTGTGATCAAAGCAACGCGTCCTGTTAGATCAAACATGTTATTCCCCTAAATGCACCCCATCATCGAGGCTTGTCTGGATTAGCAATTAAAGACTGGATAAAAACGCATCCATATCTTCTGGTGTTTCGATATTCATGGCTTCTGCATCTGGCAGGGTTCGCTTGACCAGACCAGATAAAACTTTCCCTGTGCCCAATTCAACAAAGCGGGTGACACCTGCCTCCGCCATATTTAAGAGTGTTTCACGCCAGCGCACCATGCCAGTCACCTGAATGATCAGGTTTTCACGCAGGATAGACGGATCACTGATTGGGCTGGCGCTGACATTACAATAAACAGGCAGGCTTGGCGGGTGTAATGTTACCCCTGCCAAGGCTCTCGCCATCGCATCAGCGGCAGGCGCCATCAAGCGGCAATGGAATGGGGCGCTAACAGGCAGTTTAACGCCTTTACGGATGCCCATCTCTTTGGCGATCTCAAGGGCGGCGTCAACTTCACCAACCGCACCACTGATGACCACCTGACCAGGGGCATTATCATTGGCAATATCTAATGCTGTCCATGTTTGTGCCGCCATAATATCATGGGCTTGCTCAATCGTTGCCCCTAATAAAGCCGCCATCGCGCCTTCACCGACCGGCACTGCATCCTGCATGGCATTGCCCCGCAAGCGCAAAAGACTGGCGGCGGTGCTGATATCAATCGCGCCTGTGGCGGCTAGTGCCGCGTATTCACCCAAAGAATGCCCAGCCACAACATCACCCAATTGATCAAGTGTTTTGCCAGAGGCTTCTTCCAAGGCACGCGTCACGCATAGAGCCGATGCCATCAATGCCGGTTGGGCATTGCTGGTCATTTTCAAATCATCGGCTGGACCATCTTTCATGATCGCCGCCAGATCTGCACCTAAAGCCTGCTCAACAGATGCCATCACATCTTGGGCGGCTTTTGAATGGGCGATCATATCCTGTGCCATCCCGACGGTTTGAGACCCTTGGCCGGGAAAAAGAAATGCTGTTTTTGTCATGATTTATCCTTTCATGACTTTATTATATGAAATGGTCTGGTTTTTAAACCACTATCGGAAGATACCCTTTATCGGCCAAAATAAATTTATCGGCCAAAATAGTTTATCGGTTGGCCAGCCAAACTGAACTATGCCAATCAATCGCAATGGCGGCAGCACCAACAATCACCAACACAAGACCAAAGTTCAGCATCTTTTTGGTATTAGGCATAATATCGGCTGTGTTGATTTTATGTTGGGCATAGAAAACCGCACCCATAACGGCCAGGACACTCAACCCACCGACTAAAACTGTATCCATGATGCGTCTCCTTTATTCAGCACATATTCAGTAAATGACGTTATTTAGCCCATATTAACACAGGTTTTGTTAAAAAATTTACAAATAATTAATATTTATTAATCAATATTATCAATGAGTTAACAATAATATTACAAAAAAATTAATATCTATTATTGCCCTGCCTATTTTTAGACATAATTCATTACGTAAGACTGCACAGGCCCCCAAATCCTGTGCAATTTTTAGAAAACTCAACGTTGAGGAGTATCTAATGATTAAGATGCTAAATAAAATGGCTAAGTTCGCTGTCCCGGCAGCTGCTTTGTCTCTCGTTCCAGCAGTTGCTTCAGCTGCTGAAAACCTTGCTCAGGATGATTTCGTCGGTATTTCATTCTGGCTCATTTCAATGGCCCTTTTGGCTTCAACAGCGTTTTTCTGGCTCGAAACATCACGTGTTTCAGCCAAGTGGAAAACATCACTGACCGTATCAGGTATGGTGACATTCATCGCTGCTGTTCACTACTTCTATATGCGTGACGTATGGGTAGCGACAGGCGATACACCAACTGTATATCGTTACATCGACTGGCTGATCACTGTGCCGCTCTTGATGGTAGAATTCTACCTGATCCTGCGCGCGATCGGTACTGTTGCAAGCGGTATCTTCTGGCGTCTGATGATCGGTACACTGGTCATGTTGATCGGTGGTTATGCTGGTGAAGCAGGTTACATTAACGTAACACTTGGCTTTGTAATCGGTATGGCTGGTTGGGCCTACATTCTGTATGAAGTCTTCGCTGGTGAAGCCGGCAAGATGAATGCAGACCAGGCACCTGAGTCAGTCAAGTCAGCTTTCTCAACAATGCGTTGGATTGTTTCAATCGGTTGGGCGATTTACCCATTGGGTTACGTCTTCGGTTACATGACAAACACAGCGTCAATGGAAAGCCTGAACGTAATCTACAACCTTGCTGACGTTCTGAACAAGATCGCCTTTGGTGTGATCATCTGGAGCGTAGCGGTTTCTGAAAGCGAAGCGAAAGCTAAGTAAATAAAATATGTTCAGGCCGCCTTAGGGCGGCCTGAATGTTCTTTCTTTAATTAATTATGGGGGAGGCTGAAATGAATGATCTCATGTTCCAACTGGCACAAAGTTCTTCACTGAATGTAACACCAGCACAATCAAATGACCCCCGCAAATTTGTTTTAAGTCTTATTAAAGCCAATCTTCCACAAAACAACGAAGCCCTTGGCCAAGCCGCCCAGCACCATTTCCAAGACACAGGTAAGATGATGCGCGCAGGGCTGGCACTTTCAACTGCACAATCTTTAAAAATTCAAGGTGACATCGGCCTTTATTGGGCGACCGCCATCGAAGTCATGCATAACGCCTCATTGATCCATGATGATATATCGGATGGTGATACTTGCCGCCGTGATAGGCCATCGATCTGGGCTGCTTTTGGGCGCGATACAGCACTGGCGCTGGGCGACTGGCTGATCGGTGAAAGTTTCGACTATGCCGCCGAAGCCGCAACATTGTCCCGCACCCCGCAATTGGTCAGCATTCTGGCCAAGCATATGAAGGATACAACTTCTGGCCAAGCCATGGAATTTGAGATGAAGCGTTATCCTGAATGGAACGAATATCTCAAAATCATCCGTGGCAAGACAGCGCCTTTGTTTATCGCCCCTGTCGAAGGCATGGCGATTGTGGCAGGGCGTGATGATTTGGTGAAACCTGTTTCTGATTATTTTGATGCGGTTGGCACAGCCTATCAGGTGGCCAATGATATTTTGAATGTTTTGGGTGAAGATGGCGCGTTGAACCCAGCGTCTGACTTGGTGCGCCGCGCCCCAAATGGCGTAATTGTCACCTTCCGCAATACGTTGATGACAGAAGATGCCGACCGTTTTGATCAATGGCTCAATTCAGGTGACCACAAAGATGCCAGTTATTGGCACAACCGTATTCTGTCATCTTCAGCGATTAAAATTACCTGTGAGATGATGACTGGCATTTTACGTGATGCGGAACAGAAAGCCTCTAACGTGCCAGAAGAATTGATTGATATCGTGGCGCCAGTGCAGGCTTTGTTGAATAAGGTTTGCTCAGCATCCCTTCAGCATGCGGCGGAATAACACCGATCAAAGCGCGGCTGAATTACCGCTTATAAAAGCAAAGAAGACAACCCCATGAAGACCAAAATACCTCAATCGAATGGCAAATCTGCACTGGTGATCGGTGCAGGTTTTGGCGGCATTGCCTCAGCGTTGCGCATGCGCGCCATGGGATATGACGTCACGTTGGTCGAACGGCTTGATGCGATTGGTGGGCGTGCCCGTGTCTTTGAAAAAGGCGGCTATCGCCATGATGGCGGTCCGACGGTTGTCACCGCGCCGTTTTTATTCGATGAGTTGTTTGAACTTTTTGGCGAAAAACGGGAAGACCACGTTGAGTTTGTGCCGCTCGACCCTTGGTATCGGTTTTATTTTGATGGCGGTGAGCAATTCGATTACAGAGCCACGGTCGAAGACACTATGGATGAAATTGACCGTTTCAGCCCTGACGATAAAAAGGGCTATGCCAGTCTCTTGAAAGCCTCAAAAGATATTTTTGATGTTGGTTTTGAAAAACTAGCGGATAAACCGTTCACCAAGTTTTTCACCATGATGAAGCAAGTCCCATCTTTGTTGAAATTAAAGAGTTATATGACTGTTGCCCAGATGGTGAACAGCCATATTAAACACCCTTTATTGCGGCAGGCTTTTTCGATCCATCCGCTTTTGGTTGGCGGCAATCCTTTTACCACAACTTCGATTTACACTTTGATCCATTACCTTGAACGCCGTTGGGGGGTCTGGTTCGCCATGGGCGGGACAGGCAAATTAGTGGCTGAATTAAAAGGGCTGATGGAACGTGCAGGCATCACCATTGAACTTGGGGTGGATATCGACAAGATCACCGTCGAAAACGGACTGGCGACAGGGGCGGTGGCCATGGATGGCACTGTTTACAAGGCGGACCGCGTGATCTGTAATGGCGACCCGCCCACGGTTTACAGCCAAATGATGCCAGCCCCCCATGCCCGCCCGAAAAAAGCCTTGCCTGAATCCATGACTCATTATTCCATGGGGCTTTATGTGCTTTATTTTGGCAGCACCAAGACATTCCCAGATGTCGCCCACCATACGATTTGGATGGGGCCGCGGTATAAAGAGCTGCTCAAAGATATTTTCGACCATAAAATTCTGGCCGATGATTTCTCACTTTATGTTCATCGGCCCACCGCAACAGACAGCAGTTTTGCCCCTGAGGGCTGTGACAGTTTTTATGTGCTTTGCCCTGTGCCGAACTTGCAAGGTGGGCAGGATTGGGACAAGGAAGGCCCTGTTTTACGCGATCGTATTGTGGCCGCCCTTGATCAAACCATCATGCCTGGGATTTCAGACAGCATCACCGAAGATTTCTGGATGACACCAGAGGATTTCAAGACCGATTACCGCGCCATGCATGGTACTGGCTTTTCGATTGCCCCGATTTTCTCACAATCGGCATGGTTCCGATATCACAACCGTGACCCGCAAATCCCCAATCTCTATTTTGCCGCGGCAGGCGCCCATCCAGGTGCAGGGATGCCAGGGGTGATTTGTTCTGCTAAAGTGGTAGAAACTTTGGTTAAAGACGATGACCGCCAGTCATCAGCCGCTTAACCAGTGTCTGCAATTCGGGGGATCGGATGACCAGCACAACCATCACCGCCGCTGAAGCCAGCCTGAAAGCCAATGGACGGACGTTTCATTGGGCGCGGCGATTTTTGGGCGATGCGATGGGGCAAAACGCGGCTCAATTGTATCAATTCTGCCGCCTGCTTGATGATCTGGCTGATGGCGACCTGCCCGATGGCGCGGCACGTCTAACCGCATTGCGCGATCATCTGAACACCAACGCCCCTATGAATGACCCTGAATTATCAGCCTTCCTGCCCTTTATTGACCGCCACAACCTGCCTGTTGAGGTGATTTTATCGCTGATCGATGGCTTGATCATGGATCAAGATGTGGTGGCGCTCAAAACCCAAGAAGATTTGGTGCGTTATGGCTATCATGTGGCAGGGACGGTCGGGGTGTTGATGTGTTATATCCTCAATTGCCGCGATCAAGAGGCGTATCCCTATGCCATTGATTTGGGCATTGCCATGCAATTGACCAATATCGCAAGGGATGTCTTGGAAGACGCGGAAATGGGGCGGCGATACCTGCCCGCGGAATGGGTCAATGGCATGAGCGCGGATGCCATTAAATCAGCCGCGACCACCCCAGATCAAGCCGGGATCAACACCGTCAGAAGCGGGGTTCAGCATTTATTGGGGCTGGCTGAAGTTTATTATAACAGCGCCATTCATGGGCTGAATTATTTGCCCCTTCGCGCCCATATTGCGATTTTAATCGCCGCCCGCAGTTATCGGCAAATTGGGGTGCAATTGGCACGGCGGGGCAGCCCTTGGCATCTTGGCCGTCAAGTGACGTCCACCCCGACCAAAGCCATCACAAGCCTTGCCGCCCTGCCCTTGATGGCGCATCGTTTTGGGGCTGCCCCGCCGCATCAGGCTGAATTGCATCGCCCGCTTCATGGCCTGCCCTTTGCCGCCAGACCAGATCAAACGCCATGACCAATCAGGGCAATAATGATATCAACGAATATGATTATGATGCGGTGATCATCGGCGGCGGATGCGCCGGGTTGTCGCTGGCACGGCTTGCCGACCAATTGCCCTTTGGTAAAGTTGCGGTGATTGAGGCAAAAGCGAAAAAACAAGACCATGCCTGGGGGGTCTTCCCCAATGCCTTTACAGATGACGCCATCGTCATGGCGCGCAAGACATGGGCGCATTGGCAGATTATCACCGATCAAGGCGCGATCACCCAATCCAGTGATATCCGCCCCTATGCTTGCCTTGAAAGCAAGGCCTGGCTGACCCATTGCCGCCAGCAAGCCCGCGCCCTAGGGGTGGAGTTGATCCAAGGTCAAGTGACGGATACCACCACGAATAGCATCACCACTGATCATGGCATGATCACAGCAGGCCAGATTTTCGACAGCCGCCCCAACCCCATCCCAAAGGGGATGATGATCCAGCATTTCATTGGCCATGAAGTGCAGGCCTCAACCCCTGTTTTTGACCCTGACCGCGCGATTTTGATGGATTTCAGATGCGATCAATCCCGCGGCATTCATTTTATCTATGTCTTGCCATTTTCAGCCACCCAAGCCTTGGTGGAATCGACCATCTTCAGCCCCCAGATCGAAGATAATGAGTTTTATGAAACCGCAATTTCAACCTATTTGAGCGATCATTTTGGCATTACCGATAAAATCATCCTGCGCCGTGAACAAGGGGCGATCCCCATGGGCATCATGGCCGAAGACCATAGCACGGGTCTGCCCATTGGTGGACGGGGCGGGGCGATCAGACCTTCCAGCGGCTATGCCTTTGGCTTTATCCAAAAGCAAATCAGCCATCTGATCAATCGTCTTAAGTCAGGCCAAAAGCCAAAACACATGACACCGCATCAAAATATTGACCTCTGGATGGATCGGATTTTTCTTAAGGTCATCCGCAACAACCCGAAATTGGCCCCAAGGCTGTTTCATGCTATGGCCAAAGCGTTGAGCGGTGATGATATGGCACGCTTTATGACAGGTGATGCAGACCATCTTTTACGCTTGAAAGTCATCATGGCCATGCCAAAATGGCCGTTCTTAATCGCGTTAATGAAAAGCGGGGGATGAAAAGCGGGAGATGATTGAGACTTTAGGGCCATTGGCGTTGTTCAGCCTCGCCGCCGTTGTCTTTATTGGCCTGCCCCATGGCGCGATGGATGGGGCGGTAGCCATGGTATCTGGCTATGGCAAAACCCGCGGCCAATTGATCAAATTTGCCGTCCAATATACGTTGATCGCAGCGCTGGTTGTGCTGGTTTGGGTGTTGATCCCTGTCTTTAGCCTGACAATGTTTATGCTCTATAGCCTTGTGCATTTCGGGTTGGGGGATGCCTTACCAAAACCGCCACAAAAAGATCAAGACCCCAAGCAAAAACCCTTGTTCAACATAGATGTTCCAAGGATTGTGCAAATCATCTGCCATGGCGGATTGGTGGTGGTGGTGATCCCCATCGCCCATCTGACCGAAGTCCAACCAATCTTTAAAGTCCTGACAGGCGGGTTGGAGTTGGCGGCGTTTTGGTCATTATTATTGGCCATGGTTGTGGTATTCACGATTGCTGGTGTGATCTATACGCTGATCGCAATATTTCAGCCGCATTACCGCCGCCGCTGGCTTGAATGTGCCGGGCTTGCGGGGGCCTTGGTTTTTTTGCCGCCACTGACAGGCTTTGCCCTTTATTTTTGCTGTGTCCATACGCCAAGACATATGGCGCGGGTGATCAAGGCGGTTCAAGCCATCTTGCCGGATGCCCGTATTCTGCCCCTAACCCTTGGGTTTACGATTGTCACATGGCTTGCCATGGCGATCGCCGTGGTGCTGTTAAGGGCTGAGATTAGTTTTGATGCCGCCATGGTGCAGGTGATCTTTATTGGTCTGGCGGCACTGACCGTGCCACATATGATGTTGGTGGATGGGGCGTTTCGGCGTAAACTAAACGCAATGGACCCCCCCGAAGATGGCCTGAAGCCAAGTCAATAGAACAAATTGGGCCAATAGGATTATTATGACAAAAGCCGCTGACCGCAAAAATGCCCATCTTGATCTTGCCCGTGGGGTTGATGCACAAACCGCCCATGGCAATGGTTTCGACCGCGTTGTATTAAGCCATAATGCCCTGCCAGAATGTGATCTTGATGCCATAGATTTAACCTGCCGTTTTTTGGGCAAGCGCCTCACCATGCCGTTGATGATTGGCGCCATGACAGGTGGGACTGACCGTGCTGATGAGATTAACCTTGCGCTGGCAAAGGCGGCACAAAAGGCAGGCATCGCCCTTGCTGTTGGCTCACAACGGGCCAGTATAGAAAACCAGCGCGATCAACACCAATTGCGTAAAATCGCCCCTGATATTCCGATTATTGCCAATCTAGGCGGGGTGCAATTGGCGCGTCCTGATGGGCTCAAAATGGCGCAAGATGCGGTTGCGATGCTTGAAGCGGATGCGATTGCCATTCACCTGAACCCATTGCAAGAAGCCGCCCAACCTGAAGGCGACCGCAATTGGCATGGGGTGGAAGATGCGATCGGGCAATTGGTGCAAAGCCAGACCTGTCCTGTGATCATCAAAGAGGTCGGTGCAGGCATCACAAAAGATGTTGCCATGCGCCTTGATGCGCTGGGGGTGCGGTATATTGATGTGGCGGGGCTGGGCGGCACCAACTGGACCCGCATTGAAACCCTGCGCCATCAAAATGGGGATAACCCCCTGATGACGCCGTTTCTGGATTGGGGGATCAGCACGTTCGATGCCCTGATTGACCTTCAATCTGACCGGCCTGAATCAAGGCTTAATGCCCGGCTGATTGCATCAGGCGGGATACGTCATGGGCTTGATGCCGCCAAAGGCCTATGGCTGGGGGCTGATATGATCGCGGCGGCAGGGCATTTCCTTAGGGCAGTGGAAGATGGCGATGGGCAAATCTCACCTGACCATCTTGATCAATCCATCGAATTATGGCGCCAGCAAATGCAATTGGCGCTGTTCTTGACAGGATCGAAAGATATTCAATCTTTCCGCGCCGCTGATGGCCACATTCGGGACTAAATAAAAAGCATAATCAATCAGCCTCAAACCTTTGATAGGCTTCAAACTCTTTATATGCGTTTTTTATGATAAAAACGTGAAAAGAGGGGTTGAAACATGGCAAAACTGCGATATTTCAAACTTATTAATCTCCCCCGGTGATGGCCTTAGATCCCCCATAGTTCTAAGGTCATCCGAGATTATCCCCCTTCTCACTATATAAGAATGTTCGAATACAACATTTTTATCAAGTGGACATATTAGCACATTTTGATTGTGCGGCATCCTGACCAAAAGGATCATCGCAAACGGTTATCCCAGGGGATTTTAAATGGCCAATCTTCGTCTCATCCTTGGTGATCAACTGAGCCCTGAAATTTCAAGCCTTAAGGACATCACAGCAGGTGACGTGGTGTTGATGGCTGAACTTAAATCAGAAGCAGGCTATGCCAATCACCATAAGAAAAAGATCGCCTTTATTTTTGCGGCGATGCGGCATTTTGCTGAAGACCTGAAAGCCCAAGGTCATCAGATTGATTATATCCGCTATGATGACCCACAAAATACAGGTGATTTCACAGGCGAAGTTAAACGCGCCCTCCGCCGCCATTCCATTGACCGTATTATTGTCACTGCCCCCGGCGAGTACCGTCTGAAAACAGTTTTTGAGGCGTGGTCTGACGATTTTGACCAGCCTGTTGAGATCAGAGAGGATGATCGGTTTTTAAGCACGATTGACCAATTCCGGGAATGGGCAGAAGGCCGTAAATCTCTCCGTATGGAGTTTTTCTATCGTGACTTGCGCCGCCAGTATCAAATCTTGATGGATGGCGACCAGCCTGCCGGCGGGCAATGGAATTATGACAGCGAAAACAGGCAACCTCCAAAAGAGGGGTTATACCCCCCTGCCCGCGCCATCACCCCGCCAGATGCCATCACCCAAGAGGTGCTTGATCTGGTTGCAACCCATTTTGATGATCATTTTGGCCGTCTTGAAGGGTTTCATTTCGCCACCACCCGCGAGGATGCCGAAAAGGTG
>WTHX01000074.1:10662-16568 GCA_011522975.1 Alphaproteobacteria bacterium
CGCGGCATCTATTGGCTCAAAATGCCGGAATATGCGGCTGAAAACGCCCTAGATGCCCAGCGTGATTTGCCTGAGTTTTATTGGACGGCTGAAACGAAAATGAATTGCCTGAAACAGGCCGTCAGCGAAACCCGCGATAATGCCTATGCCCATCATATTCAGCGGCTGATGGTGTTGGGTAATTTTGCCCTGATCGCAGGGATTAAGCCTGATGATGTCAACGCCTGGTTCTTGGGCGTTTATGCCGATGCCTATGAATGGGTGGAACTGCCGAATGTCAGCGGCATGACGCTGTTTGCCGATGGCGGGTATCTGGCCAGCAAACCCTATGCGGCGAGCGGGGCCTATATCAACCGCATGTCCACCTATTGCAAATCATGTGCCTATAAAGTCAGCCAAAAAAACGGGCCAGACGCTTGCCCTTTTAATTACCTTTATTGGGATTTTTTAATCCGCAACCAAGACAAATTAGGCAAGAACCCCCGCATGGGCATGCCCTACCGCACCCTTGGCAAAATGGATGAGGCGAAAAAGCAAGCCATCATTGCAGATAGTCAGGCGTTTTTTGATCAGATTTAAAATCAGGGTATTTATCTCATTTTCTTGTCAAATCGCCTTCTGTTTTCTAATATAAAATTGGAGGCTTGATATGATCTTTCGGCAATTATTTGATTCTGTTTCATCGACCTACACCTATTTGATCGCCAGCCGATCAGGAGGTGAAGCACTTTTGATTGATCCTGTTTTTGAAAAAACAGATCGCTATATCAAATTGATGCAGGAACTGGATTTAAAACTGGTCAAAGTGATCGATACCCATGTTCATGCTGATCATATCACCGCCATGGGCGCGTTGCGTGATGTTACCAATTGCGTCACGGTCATGGGCAAAGAATCCCCCACTGATGTGGTCTCTATGCGGGTTAGTGATGATGAAAAAGTCTCCATCGAAGGCATTGATCTTCGGGCGATGTACACCCCTGGTCATACTGATGACAGTTATTCTTTCCGTATGGATGATCGTGTCTTTACCGGCGATACATTATTAATTCGCGGCACTGGGCGGACTGATTTTCAAAATGGTGATGCCGGGCGGCAATATGATTCTATCTTTAAAAAATTGCTGACATTGCCGGATAATATGCTGGTCTATCCTGCCCATGATTACAAAGGTGATCATGTCACCACCATCGCCGAAGAACGCGCCCATAACCCAAGGCTGCAAGTATCATCACGCGATGAATATATTGACCTGATGAACAACTTGAACCTGCCTAATCCAAAAATGATGGATGTTGCGGTGCCTGAAAATATGAAAATGGGCATCACCCTTGAGCGGCAGAGAGAATACCCTTGTATCGAAGCCCATGATCTGGCTGCCAATCGCCCTGATGATATCATATTGGTTGACCTGCGGGATGATAGTGAACGCATCAAACATGGGCAAATCCCCCATTCTTTGCATATGCCTTACCCGCAACTGGGCACCCATCTCAGCAGTCTGGCGCAATTTGATGCCAAATCGATTGTGTTCTATTGCGCGGCGGGGGAACGGTCTGCCATGGCGATTGCCCAAGCCGCCGATAAAGACATCCAATCTGTCGCCCATATCCCCGGCGGTTTTAATGCGTGGAAAAGCATTGGCGGGGCTATTGAAACCTTATCCTCCTGACCCATTTGAGTGATCGTTAATATTAGAAATAACTAATAACTTATGGTAATAAGGATCACTCTAAATCCCGCCGTCATGGAGAATACGAATGGATAAAGATACAAAACTTGCGATTAAGCGGATGCGCGAAATTCAGAAAATTCGCGCAGGCTACAGCAAAAAACTGGTCACAATTGAACAGAACCTCACTAAAATCGGGTGGGAAATCATGGTAGGCGATGCGTCCGAACATGATGATGCCATGGGCAAAGCGGCTGAATCAGTCGATAAAGCGATTGGCAGCCTTCAGGATGCGCTGAATGCACTGGGTCGTGTTGAACCTGGCTTAAAGACAGTGTCGCGCCCAAAGGCCAGTGAAGCGCCAAAAGCAGCAAAGAAATAAGGTTCTTTATTTTAGACACAAAAAAACCGCATGAATTCATGCGGTTTTTTTATTTGGTTTCAACTTAAGTAAATTGGCTTAACCAAAATGGCGACCCGTACGGGATTCGAACCCGTGTTGCCGGCGTGAAAGGCCAGTGTCCTAGGCCTCTAGACGAACGGGTCGTAGAAGCGAGATCAGTAATACCCAGAACCTCAGGTTAAATCAAGCCATTAAATCTAAAAAATTTAATAATTTGCTTATATTTTAATATCACTGATCACCAATTGCGGGGTGACCCGATCCCTAAAGCGATTGCGGTTAAGACGCCCGATGATTTGAATAGGCCGGCCATCAGATGCCGACAACAAAGCATCCCCTAATGCCGTGCCTGCCACATTAAAAGCAATGCCATCCAGACGCGCGATACCATCGCTGATGGCCAGTGCCATATGGTTCTGCTCTTTACCAATTTTGCGGACAGGGCCCAAGGTGACTCCATTCAATAGGAAGGTCAGGTTTTCAAACCCTGTGCCATAAGGCCCAGCTTGATCCATCCAATCCAACAATCCCAGATCTGCGGCTTGCGGCGACAAAGGCGCATCAATGGTGATTTGCCGCGCCGGGGCATCCCCACCGAAATCAGCACGGGCACGGCTGATCATAAAATCCTGAAACGGCTCAATCTTATCCATATTGATGGTAAACCCTGCCGCCATATCATGACCACCGCCAGCCTCCAGCAAGCCATGTTGATTGGCCGCGATCACCGCTGCCCCCAATTGAAACGGCGCGACAGAACGGGCTGATGCTTTGCCGATCTTCTGGCCATCCGCGGTGGTGCTGATGCTGATGACGGCTGCAGGGCGATCAAAATATTCTTTTAGGCGACCTGCTGAAATACCAATCACCCCTTGGTTCCAATCTTCACCTGCCGCCATGATAACGGGCGGCAATTCACCATCACCATAGCGTTGTTCAATCTGCGCGATCGCCGCTGCGGTGACATCTTGTTCAATGGTTTTGCGCTGGGTGTTGAGCGCGTCCAATTCCGCCGCCAGACGTTCAGCCTCCGATTGATCACGGCTGGTCATCAGGTTAAC
This sequence comes from Alphaproteobacteria bacterium, assembly GCA_011522975.1. Taxonomy (GTDB): domain Bacteria; phylum Pseudomonadota; class Alphaproteobacteria; order Puniceispirillales; family UBA1172; genus JAGWAQ01. The sequence goes on from WTHX01000074.1 coordinate 13,799, forward strand.
CCCAAGGCTGGAATGACCAATTCTGCCGCCCGCATTAATCCGCGGGCCCAATAAAAACCCCAACGCATACGCATCAGGGGCGTTTGTCATCCGCGCGACATCGGCCAGCGCCGCCAATCCAAAACGTTCTCGCCCGGCCATAACTTGCAGCCCTGATCGCACATAAGCCCTGTTCAACCCGGCCATCGGAACAACATCAGCCACCGTCGCCAAAGCCACCAGATCAAGGGATGCCATTAATTTCGGTTCAGGCTTATCCTTGAAATACCCTTGTTGCCTTAAACCACGCAATAACCCGGCCATAACCAGAAAGCAAACGCCCGCCGCCGCCAGATAGCCATAACGACCATCATCTTCCAGCCGATTGGGGTTAACCACCGCCAAAGCCTGTGGCAGGTCAGGCCCAGCGATATGATGGTCAATGATAATCACATCAACCCCAGCCTCAACAGTTGCCGCGATCGGCCCATGGGCGGTGATCCCGCAATCAACAGTGACAATCAGGCTGCATCCTTGGGCTTTGAGTTTTTCCAAGGCTGGAAGATTAGGCCCATAGCCTTCACTAAACCGATCAGGGATATGGATGCTCACCTCGCATCCCAAAGGCGTTAAAATATCATGCAGAACAGCGGCAGAAGACGCGCCATCGACATCATAATCACCAAAGATGCCGATCATCTCTCCTGATTGAACCGCCACCATCAGCCGGTCAACCGCTTTGTCCATATCGGTCAGAATAGAAGGATCAGGCATTAAATCACGGATTTTAGGGGCCAGCCATGACGCGGCATTGTCTTTGGTGATGCCCCGCCCGGCAAGCGCAATCGCCAATGCCAAGGGCATGCCTGTGGCTTCTACCAGCCCTTCTGCAAGATGCGGTGCAGGGGGATTATATTGCCAATCCGCACCTGTGGCCGAAAGGTCTTGGCCTGAAGCGGGGCCGGGCATGGGATCACCCTTCCCCGCTGATAATCATCACTGTTGGTTCTGCCGTCACCGCATCAAGCGATTTAATCTCTCTAATCGCGGCGGTCATCTCACTGTTATTGATATCATGGGTTGTCAGCACAACAGGAACAGTGCCATTGCCGCCTTCAGCCGCACGCCCCTGTTGCAGGATCGATTCAACCGAGACATGGTGATCGCGCAGAACAGCCGTGACATCAGCCAAAACGCCAGGGCGATCATAAACCGTCAGGCGCAAATAAAACCGTGCGGTGTAATCCGCACTGCCGTTGTTTGATGCTGGTTTTAATTGATCCGCGGCACAGCCAAAGAATGGCGCGGCACGGCCTGCCGCCACTTCAACCAGATCCGCCAAGACAGCCGATGCCGTTGCCCCTGCCCCTGCCCCCGGGCCCACGGCGATAACACTGCCAATGGGCTGTCCTTCAACGGCAACCGCATTTAACGGCCCATCAACCTTGGCCAGGCCAGATGACAACGGCACCATGGTGGGCTGCACGCTGGCGACAATATTGCCGTCACGATTTTCAGCAATCGCCAGCAAACGAATGGCATAGCCAATATTGGCGGCTGAATTGATATCAATCGAACTGACCGAACGAATGCCTGTGATGTCAATCGCGTCAAAGTCAGGCAAACTACCAAAACCAATTGAAGTCAACAGCGCCAATTTATGCGCCGCATCAATACCATCAACGTCAAAACTTGGGTCGGCTTCGGCATAGCCCAAATCTTGGGCTTCTTTCAGGACATCTTCAAAATCACGACCTGTGGTTTCCATTGTCGAGAGAATATAATTGCAGGTGCCGTTTAGAATACCTGAAATGCGGCTGATGCGATTGGCCGCCAGCCCTTCACGCAACATTTTCAATGATGGAATGCCGCCCGCGACAGAGGCTTCACCAGCAAGATGAACGCCTTTGGATTCAGCCAAAACCGCCAGTCTTGCGCCATGTTTGGCCAATAAGGCTTTATTGGCGGTGACAACTGATTTGCCGCCTTCCAAAGCCGCCTCGATCAAATCTAAAGCCGGGCCATCATCACCGCCAATCAATTCAATCACGATATCAACATCATCACGATGCGCCAAGGCAACGGGATCTTGTTCAAAGGCGATACCATCCATGGAAAATCCGCGATCACGGCTGGCGTCTCTTGCCGATACCGCCGTCAATGTCAAAACACGGCCTGCGCGAGACGCGATATGGTCAGCATGGTCAAGCACTTGGCGGGCGGTTTCAGCCCCAACTGTTCCAAGACCTGCGATAGCAATGTTCAGCGGTGCGGTTGTCATTTCACGGTTTCCATTCTTAATTTATAATGGGGATTAAAATTACACTGATATCAATACGACACTGACGGCAAACCGTCTAGCATTGGCGACTATTTTTTAACTTATTTATCATCAGCGGGGTGATTAATACCGTCATAGATCGGGGCGTCTTGATAGTCGTTCATATCAATACCGTCGAAACAGCCGACATTAAAGCCATATTCATTGGGGTCACTGCGCCGCTTGTGAAACATATAGGTGCCGCAAATCTGGCAAAAATAATGCTCTGCCACTTTGGTGTTGAACTGATAAAGCCGCAATGCCTCATGGCCTTGGATAATTTCAAGCCCATCCAAAGCCACCGATGCTGTTGGCGCCCAACGGCGGCGGCAAAGTGAACAATCACAACGGCCTGCTTGTTTTAAATCCGTATCCTTTGGCACCGCTATCACGACAGCGCCGCAATGGCATGACCCTGTGATTTGATCGGGATGGTCAATCATCTTGGCCTCCTTTTTGCCCCATATCTTG
>WTHX01000074.1:16668-20507 GCA_011522975.1 Alphaproteobacteria bacterium
TTGCCCCATATCTTGAAGAGCAAAATCAACCGCCGCTTTGGCGTGGAGGGCGGTGGTATCAAACACGGGATGCGGCGCATCTTCAGCGCCAATTAACATGGTAATTTCAGTACAGCCCATGATAACGCAATCGGTTTGGCCAGCGTATTTCGCCATGACCTTCTGATAGATTTGCCGCGACTCATCACGCACCACACCTTGGCATAATTCGTCATAAATGATGCGGTGAATGTCTTTTCGATCAGCGGCATCAGGGATGACAACATCAAGGTTAAATTGATCCGTTAGCCGGGCGATATAAAAATCTTGTTCCATGGTGAACGCCGTTGCCAGCAACAAAGGTTTTTTAAACCCTGCATCAACAATGGCTTGGCCTGTGGCATCGGCGATATGCAACAGCGGCAAATTACTGGCGGCGATTACATCATCTGCCCGTTTATGCATGGTGTTGGTGGCGATTAAAATGGCTTCCGCGCCTGCCGCGGCTAGACGCTGGCCAGCATCCGCCATAATAGCCGCTGCGCCATCCCAATCGCCCTTGTGCTGGCATTGTTCAATCGCGCCAAAATCAACGGAATAAAGCACCAATTCAGCCGAATGCAACCCGCCCAAGCGAGCGTTTACCCCTTGATTGATAGCATTGTAATAAAGCGCTGTGCTTTGCCAACTCATGCCGCCTAGAATGCCAATGACTCGCATCTTTTAACCCTTATTATCGTCCTGCAATCACCCTATCCTAAACAGGCGCGAAAGATAAACACAAACTGGACAAACAACACTTGCTTTTGGCAAAATTTTAAGATGAAGTGATTTTCATTGATCAGCAAGGCATGTGGTGACTGAAATGGCAACGCAATCAAATCCTGCTAAAAAGCCCCGACAGGAATGGAATTTTCATCCCGATTTTCCGATTGATAATAACCCTCTTTTTTCATGGCCTATTCGCTGGCGTGATGCCTGGGTTTATTATCGTGATGGCTGGTTGGTTTTATCCGAAGCCACGGTTTGCATTGCGCTGGCGGTATTGATCTATCTTGTGGCGACACCAAGCCTAATGGAAGCGCAGACATTATCATGGGGCTGGAGCTTAGAAATTTACGCACGGAATTTGCTGGTCTTTGTCGGCGTCACAGGGCTGTTGCATTATTATTTTTACGCCCGAAAAGAACAGAACACAGACCTGAAATATGTGCCGCAGTTTTTGTCAAAAGGCAGCCGATTTCTGTTTAACAATCAACTGTATGACAATATGTTCTGGAGCATTATTAGCGGGGTTGGCATCTGGACAGCGTTTGAGATTATCATGATGATGGCCATGGCCAATGGCATGATCACAACGATTACTTTTGCCAGCAATCCGATCTGGACGATCTTGGCCATGCCACTGATTTCCATGTGGATTTCGTTCCATTTTTATTGCGTCCATCGCATTTTACACTTCAAGCCTTTTTACGATCGGTTCCACGCGCTCCATCATCGCAATGTCAATGTTGGGCCGTTCTCAGGCATTGCCATGCACCCTGTTGAACATCTGCTCTATTTTTCTTCGGTGCTGATCCATTTTGTCATCCCCACCCATCCCATGCATATTATTTTGCATTTCTATTTGCTGGCGCTGGGGGCGACTTTTGGCCATACAGGGTTTGATGCGTTGTTGATTAAAAACAAACGGCGTCTGGCGATTGGGCATTTCCACCATCAATTGCACCACCGCTATTTTGAATGCAATTATGGGTCGGTTGATATGCCGTGGGATGTGTTTTTTGGCACGTTTCATGATGGCACAGCCGAAGCCCGCGCCCGCATGAACAAACGCATCCGAAAAGACCAGAAACAAGCGGGATAACGCATCAGATCAACAAAGATATTAATCCGAATCTTTCAACGATTTCATGCGCTGGCCAAGCCCTTGTTTGCCTTCAGCCATCATCACCTCAGCGACATTGTCATAATCCACAGGCTCGCGATTTTGGCTGAGTTTTGATTTCGCAACAACGCGCGCAATATCAATCGTAAAGCCGACAATATTATCCAGCATCCCGGCCATATAATCTTTCGGCGCATCCGCCATACGCCACGCTTGATCGCCAAAAGCCTGACGCTCAAAATGAGAAGTCAACCTGCCCACAATAGCGGTTTTGCCTTTGGTGCTATGGTCAAAATTGATCCGCCCATGGCAATGCACCACCTGATAATTCCAGGTTGGAACATGACGATGAGTTTCAGGCTTGGTCGGATAATAATTGGGGGAGATATACGCATCTTCAGCCTGAAATATGGCTAAAACCTCGGTATTATCTTCAACCAAATGATGTAGGTCATTGGCTTTGGCGATATGGCCGATCAATTGGTCGTCACCCTGCCGAAGCAAAGGTATGTGATTGGCCAGCAAGCCTTGATCGGTTGCCACCACCACTGTTGCCAATGGAAACGCCGCCATGATGCGGTCAATCTCATTGGCATCCGCTTCGGTAAAATGCTCTGGGCAATACATGGCAACCCTTTCTTTGGGCGACTGAAAATCACGCTGATAGGGCTCAGCGTGTTGAACTAAACCTTATAGAAGGTTTTGAAGTGATATTTGTCAACAGGCCCGATAATTCCTATTGCCAAAAATAAAAACTATGCCACGCTCATTTCAATGTTTTTGAACTCAAAATCAATAAAGAGAGAGAATAATGCAAGCATTTGAAGGGATCAGGGTTTTAGACCTCACCCATGTATTAGCAGGGCCATTTGCCACTTATCAGCTGGCACTGCTGGGGGCGGATGTGATTAAAGTTGAAAGCCATGGCGCCAGCGATATGAGCCGTGAAATTGGCAATGACGAAGACCTCAATAATAAATTGATGGGCATCCATTTTCTTTCGCAAGGCAGCAATAAACGCGCCATTACCGTTGATCTGAAATCAGATGAAGGCAAAGCCATTTTCACCAAATTGGTGGCGTCAGCGGATGTGCTGGTGGAAAATTTCAAATGCGGGACGCTGGCCAAACTTGGGTTCAGTTATGACAATCTGAAAAAAATCAAACCTGGGATTATCTATTGTTCGATGACAGGTTTTGGCCATACAGGCCCGAAAGGTCAGCATGGCGCGTTTGATAATGTCATCCAGGCCTATAGCGGTCTGAAGGAAACCACAGGCTATCCTGATCAATCGGTGATGGTCGGCTCACCGATGCTGGATTATGGCACAGGCGCGCAGGCTGCTTTTGCCATTTCATCGGCCTTATTACGGCGGGAACGGACAGGTGAAGGCCAGCATCTGGATGTTGCTATGCTGGATTGCGCCATCACCTTTATGGCCACCAGTGTTGTGACCCATAGTGTTTCGGGCAAAAACCCTGAACGGGCGCCGCAAGGCCGCAATTATATCGCGGCTTATGGATGTTATGACGCCGCCGATGCCCCCCTGATGATCGGCACTTTCACCGCCAAGCAAAATGAACGGATGTGGCGCGTTTTGGGGCGCGATGATCTGGCGGATTTGGTCAAAGACATGAGCATTGACGACATCACCAAACGGCGCGATGACGATGAAGCCCTTTTGACGGAGATTATCGCCACCAAAACCGCCGATGAATGGGAAGATATTTTCAATGCTGGCGGTGTGCCTGCGGCCCGCGTCCGTGGTTTGGCCGAAGCCTTGGCCAGCGATCAGACCGCGGCACGGCAATCAACCTTAACCTTCGCTGATCGCGATGATCCGTCAAAAGAATATCGCGCCGTCACAGCGGCTTTTGGGACAGACGAAGACGGCCCTAGCTTTAGATCACCGCCAGCCCGATTGGGGGAACATAACGCTGAAATTCTGGCGGAATTGGGTTATTCAGAGGAT
>WTHX01000038.1 GCA_011522975.1 Alphaproteobacteria bacterium
AGAATTAAATGGTCGGAGTGGCGGGATTTGAACCCACGACCCCTACACCCCCAGTGTCAGATTCCAACTATAGCAAATCCTAAAATAATCATTATATTTCAGTATTTTGTTATGATTATAGTTCAGAAAGAACACTTGAAATTTTAATGGTGCCGACATTATGCCGACACTCAATTGAAATCAATATGCATCAAATTCAATTAATTGGAAAGATATAAAGCCTGTATTTGCCCTGTTCTCAGGACTAGCATTCTTTAACAAACCGGCCATTTCCTGCATAATATCTATAAAGACCTCAGAGTCTTTTGATACTTTGGATATAATCTCACCTTAGGCTTGCCCCAGCCATTATTCTGGGTCAAGCGCATGACTAGGGGTGTTTAACTGAGTAAATTCACTGCTAGTATTGCCATAAAGAATTTTTGTGTATCCGTGAACCCCTAACTGTGTGGCATCCATATCTGAACTATCCGATAAATCACCGTGATAATAATAACTGACATCGAGTTCTTTGCTAATGGTTACTGAAGGATCAGAAGTGGATGTGAAGGTATATTCATTTTCATATCGCCTTGTGCTTTCTAGATCATTAATTCCACTATTTGAAGACGGCGTATAAAGACCACCAGCACTAAGTTCACTTTGACCCAAGGGAATTGTTCCGGATTGTTGGGAAAATGTAACAACTTCATACCCGGGCTTTGTAAAGTCAACTTCAGAGTTAAACTGATAATCCATATCAGAAAAATCTATTGTTACCGTTGTATCCACTTGAGCAGTACAGCCAGGACAACCTGATCCAGATATAACGCTCGCTGAAAGACCGTTTTTGCTGAATGTTGCAGTGCCCGTTCCAATTTGGCTGGCAAGGTCTGACCACGTTGTACTGGTGAAATCACTATCATCAAAATATGTGGCAGTTCCAGTATCTGGGTCGGGGGCATAAAGACGTGAGTTATCGATGGTGTCCGCGTTATCACCTGTACCATCACCATCACTGTCTGCAGTTTCATTGCTATCCAAGGGGAAGGCATCACTGCTATCAGGGACACCGTCACCATCATCATCTGTGTCAACAATATCCAGTGTGCCGTCACCATCGGTATCTAGCGTATCGGCAGTCAAAGGGTTGGGGTCAAGCGTATCTGCTACGCCATCACCGTCATCATCACTATCGGCATTATTGCCAATACCATCACCATCCGTATCAACACTTTCGGTGCTATCAAGCGGGAAGGCATCACTGCTATCAGCGACACCGTCACCATCATCGTCTGTATCAATAATATCAAGCGCGCCATCGCCATCGGTATCTAGAGTATCATTGACTAAAGGATTGGGGTCACTGCTATCGGCGACACCATCACCATCATCATCAGTATCGGCGTTATTGCCAATGCCATCACCATCGGTATCAACGCTCTCTGACGCGTCATTAGGGAAAGCATCATTGCTGTCGGCAACGCCATCACCATCACTATCGGTGGTGGCAGGGTCTGAAGTTTCTTCTTCTGAAACAGCATCAGAAACGGTTTCTAAAACTTCGTTTAATTCTTGGGTGATTTGATTGTCGATTAAAATGGATGCTACTTCCAGCGTCGGGGTTTCAACACTGGCCAGAGAAGTCAGCCCATCAAGACCAACCTCTATTGGCGCAACTTCAACTTCTGCTTTGACGGCTGGGGCTTCGACCGATGCGGTGGGGGCTGATGTTTCGGCAGGTGCCGATGTAGGCGCAGATGCAGGAGATGATGCAGGGGCAGGTTCTTCACTCGCACTTCCAGTCGTTCCAGTTTCTGAAGCCCCGCCTTCAGCAGTTTCGCTTTCAGTCCCTTCGGCGGATGAATCTGTGCCTGATGAATCTTCACTGGCTGAATCTTCACTAGATGCGGAGTCTTCCGACGATTGCTCATCACTGGATTGTTCATCTGATGCTTCGCTGTCGCCATCTTCAGTTGTTTCTTCTGAATCAGCCCCCCCGTCCTCACCATTATCGCCATCTGATTGATCATCTGACGATTGGTCTTCACCAGTCTCCCCATCTGATGCCTTATTATCTGATTCACCATCATTGGTATCACTGCCTTCGGCTTCCTCAGACGTCTCATCTTTGGTTGGTTCAAGGGCGGTTAAAATATCCCCCAAGGCTTTATCATCAATAAATTGTGGCACTGAAATTTGACCGTCATCTGAAATACTGACGCCAAAATTAGGCTTGGCCAAGTCTCTGATAAATTGAGGGTTTTCAACACTAATCAGGCCTGAAAATAAAATCACCTGATCATCACCATCGCCAACCCTTGCCAAAAACTCAGTTCCCCGGATGGCAACGACAGCATTGGGCAACACCAGTTTTCGATCAGATTTTGCAGCCCCTTGCAGACGTGGCGATGACATTTTTACAACCCCTTTGAATAGAGTTGAGGTAAGTTTTTGTTCTAATCCCGGGTCATATATAAATTCATCAATGACAAGACGGCTTGAAGGCGCAATGGTTAGTGCAGTCCGATCTTTCAAGAGAATTTGCATTTTGCTAGAGGCTGTCGTTTCGATGACATCCCCCATATAAATTTTCTCACCAGTGACGGCTTCGCGGCCAATTTCTTGATAGGATACCGTTATTTTTCCTGAAAGCGCAGCCACTACCCCGACTTGCAGTCTGGTTTGGGCATTAGCATTAAAGGCTGTTGCCATTGCAACAATCATAAGCAGAGATAAAAAGAGACGTTTTAGCATTTAACGCCCCCCTAAGGCATAATTTGCCTTCAACATGACTTCACTTTTTGTGCTGTCAAAGCGGTCGATGTTGGAATAAACACGGGTGACACTGCCATTAAAACTAACCCGCAAGTCATGATAGCCTTCTGGCAAGACGTTATTTATGGGCAGTTGCATTTCCAACCCTAAATTAGCGATGTTATCCTGACGGCGATGATCGGCATATATCATATCAGCAGCATCATATCGTTTTCTTGCAAGGCTGGCTTGCCCTAAAAGATTCAACCCGAAAACAGGAATATTGGTATCAAGTTTTATTTTTGATTGGTGAAAAGAATATTGTGCATCTGTTGCTTCTTTTCGATCAAAATCGATACTGGCGCGGATCAATTGCGCGCCCAATTTCGTGACCCCTGAAAACCCTACCTTGGCAAGGTTGCCCGTTTTGGATGTATTGCTGCTAAAGTTGATATGATTGCGATGCACCTGTCGGCCTAGGTATCCTTGCGTCGTCAAATCAAAACCAAATGGAGTGGTGAATACTTTTTGGCTTTTCAATCCTATTTGATCCATAAAGTCACGTTCACGAACCCTAATACGCATAAGGCTTAACGTGCCTCCTAAAGGATCTTGATCCCCCTGAATAACAGCCATTGAAGCGCTGTAAACTTCATAATCAGACTTATCGTAACTCATATAGTCACGCCTTTGGTGGGCGAGATTAACCCGTATTTTTGTACTGTCGTAAGTATTGAAACGTTTTTCAATAACGCCTGAGATGCCACCACCGGAGAATTCTTGTGCGGCGCCCGAAACGTTAATGGGTGAAGAAGGTAATAATAGACTATACGCAGTTTTATCTGGTTTGTTTTCTGGGTTTTGACTGATTCCCCCATTGACCTCAACAGAGGCTTGCCAAGAAAACCCATCTATCAACGTATTGACTGAAATGAGCATGTCTTCAGCCCGTTGTTTTGTTATCTGATCTGTCTATGTTGGAATAAACACGGGTGACACTGCCATTAAAACTAACCCGCAAGTCATGATAGCCTTCTGGCAAGACGTTATTTATGGGCAGTTGCATTTCCAACCCTAAATTAGCGATGTTATCCTGACGGCGATGATCGGCATATATCATATCAGCAGCATCATATCGTTTTCTTGCAAGGCTGGCTTGCCCTAAAAGATTCAACCCGAAAACAGGAATATTGGTATCAAGTTTTATTTTTGATTGGTGAAAAGAATATTGTGCATCTGTTGCTTCTTTTCGATCAAAATCGATACTGGCGCGGATCAATTGCGCGCCCAATTTCGTGACCCCTGAAAACCCTACCTTGGCAAGGTTGCCCGTTTTGGATGTATTGCTGCTAAAGTTGATATGATTGCGATGCACCTGTCGGCCTAGGTATCCTTGCGTCGTCAAATCAAAACCAAATGGAGTGGTGAATACTTTTTGGCTTTTCAATCCTATTTGATCCATAAAGTCACGTTCACGAACCCTAATACGCATAAGGCTTAACGTGCCTCCTAAAGGATCTTGATCCCCCTGAATAACAGCCATTGAAGCGCTGTAAACTTCATAATCAGACTTATCGTAACTCATATAGTCACGCCTTTGGTGGGCGAGATTAACCCGTATTTTTGTACTGTCGTAAGTATTGAAACGTTTTTCAATAACGCCTGAGATGCCACCACCGGAGAATTCTTGTGCGGCGCCCGAAACGTTAATGGGTGAAGAAGGTAATAATAGACTATACGCAGTTTTATCTGGTTTGTTTTCTGGGTTTTGACTGATTCCCCCATTGACCTCAACAGAGGCTTGCCAAGAAAACCCATCTATCAACGTATTGACTGAAATGAGCATGTCTTCAGCCCGTTGTTTTGTTATCTGATCTGTATCATCAGCATCAACGACTTTAGAGAGTAGATATTTAGCCTCCTGAAAATTGTTGAGGCCTATTTTTACTTGTGCCATTAGCACTTGAGCCGATCTATTTTCTGGCGCAAGGATCAACAGTCGTTCAAGCGTGCCTGATGCGCCTTTGTAGTCGCGCACAAGTATTTGACTGCGTACAAGTTCAAGATTAAGGCTGACGTTTGAGGGATCTGCAAAAACTTTATCGTATAGGGTATTGATGCGGGATTGCAGATTTTCACTGGCATAAATTGGCGCCGAAGCACCAATCATCCAACCTAAAATCAATACAAAAGCAACCCTGAACATAAGATCAACTATTTATAGTATCGTTCAAGGTCTAAAACGTTTTCTTCGTGAGTCTGATCTTGCTTGAGGTCTTGTTCTTGTTTCGAAGCACGCTTAGCAATAGCAGCCTTTTTTGTCTCTGAGATTTCAGGACGTTTAGGCGCAGATTCCTCAGGCGTATGCAGCAAAAAGTAATAACTGACCGCACCAGACAACAGAAGCAAACAAATGGCAAAAATAAGACGTAACATTATTTCATTGTCACCGGTGAAGTTGGAATATGATGCTGGGTTGTATTCGCCACGCAATTGTCGTCTGGCGGCATATTGTTGAACATCGAATTATAAAAGCGGTTCACGTTTTGGGGGCTGGACGACGCCGGCGGTGTAAATGACATTACGGGAATGAACTGATCATCCTTTTCATGAAAATCAACATATAGATAGAAGCCATAAGTTGATGAGGAAAAACAGGTTGAACTTGGCAGAGCATGACTTTCGTAATAGTAAAAACGAAAACGACCACAGGTATTATTTTGGTGAAAACTTGAATTGCTCCAATCATCATTAGCCAAGTTCAAAACTTGAGTGCCGCTTGTCATACTGGGGTAACTGGTTAAGGTTAGTTTGCCAGATGGCGTCATCGTTTCATTTTCCCAATCAAACGTTACTGAAATCTCAAGACTTCCATCCAAGTCAGTGCCAGTATTGTTTAAGTTTTCCTTCAATAAAGTTGTCGTTGCCTTATAGGTTTCAGTGCCAGATTGAAAATAACTGTCAAAACTCTCGCAGGTATTACCAACAGGTGTTGCTTGGCTGTAGTCAGAAAGAGAGGGGCAATGATACCTTAAAACCCAATATCCATTGGAGATGTCAGTTGAAAAACTGCTTGCAGAGGAATGAGCGTAAAGCGCAACAAAGGTAATTCCTTGCCACGTCACTTGGTCTCCAAAGGAATAGGAATATGAAGATGACCAAGCGCTTGCTGAGCCATAACTAGACAAAGACAAGAATCGTGATGTGTAAAACCCCCGGAAACTCCACGATGAATAAAGCATCCAATAGCCGCTTGAAATATCAGTTGTAAAACTGCTGGTTGAGGTATTAGCGCGAATGGCGACAAAATCTACACCATTAAATGTCACGCGATCTCCCAAATTATAGGAAGTTGAAGCCACCCAATTCCCACGGGAGGTCAGGCTTGGGTTAGACCCTAACGCCGCTGATGGGTTGAAATCTTCTGTGCTAGCAGGGTTGATCAACACGGGATTGGGCATAGACC
>WTHX01000114.1:0-3991 GCA_011522975.1 Alphaproteobacteria bacterium
GTGACCTGATCACAATAGGCGCGGTAATTTTCCAGCCCGCCAACATAGGGCATAAAGACCCGCGGTTTGCCCGGTATATTGGCGCCTAAATACCAAGAATGATTGGCTTTCGGCAAAAGCGTTTTATTGGCGGTTTCAATAACATGATCGGTCCAATTGACCATGGCGTCACTTTCAGCCTCAATTTCAGTGATGCCATGGGTCTGGGCGTGATCCAATATGGCTGAAATCCAATCGACATGCTGTTCGATAGACCGTGGCATATTGGTCAGCACAGAGGGGCTGCCCGGCCCTGTGATGGTAAACATATTGGGGAAGCCATGGACGCTTAGGCCTAGGTAGGCTTGCGGTCCTTCTTGCCATGCTTCAGAGAGATGTTTGCCGCCACGTCCCACAATCCCCATTTTCAACAATGACCCTGACATGGCGTCAAAGCCGGTGGCAAAAACAATGATATCAGTTGCGATTTCTGTGCCATCGGCCAGTCGCACGCCATCCGCCATGAAGCCATCTATCGGGTTTGCGCGAATATCTTCCAGCCTGACGTTGTCGCGGTTATAGGTTTCAAAATAATGGGTGTCGATCGGGGGGCGTTTTGTGCCAAAGGGATGATCTTTGGGCAAAAGTTTTTCGGCTGTTTCAGGATCATCAACAATATCTTTAATTTTGTCGTGGATAAAAGCGGACATCAAATCATTGGACTCTTGATCCAAGAGAATGTCTTCAAAGCTTTCACGAAAGCGCAACCCGCCGATTTGCCATGCGTCTTCAAGAATGGCCAGCCGTTCATCTTCGTCTGTTTCGCATAATTTCCGTGGTGGCGCGATCCAAGGATGCCCATGCCTTGAGACCAGCATTTTTTGCTGCCAATCGTCGATATTTTCACAAAACTTGGCGTGAAAATCACCATCAAGAGGCCTGTTATGGGCAGGCACGCTGAAATTCGGTGTCCGTTGCAGAACCGTGAGTTGTTTGGCCTCTTGCGCGATAACGGGGATGGCTTGAATGCCTGTTGACCCTGTGCCGATTACCACCACAGATTTGCCTGAAAAATCCACCCCATCATGTGGCCATTCGCCGGTATGGTAAGTATCGCCCTGGAAATTTTGCAGGCCATCGATCTGTGGATGATTGGCTGAAGACAAGCATCCCACCGCGGTGATCAGATATTTGGCTTTTAACGTAAGGCCTGATTGACATGTTATCTGCCAGCAGGATGCGGCATCATCCCAAATGGCCTGCTGAACGCGTTGGTTAAAGCGAATATCACGTTTTAAATCTAGTTTATCCGCGCAGTAATTAAGATATCGTAAGATTTCATCTTGCTGGGGATAACGCTCACTCCATTGCCATTCTTCCAGCAATTCTTTGGAAAAATAATAACAATAGGTATGGCTTTCGGAATCGCACCGGGCCCCGGGATAGCGGTTCCAATACCATGTCCCGCCAACACCATCACCGGCTTCCAAAACAACCGTATTCAAGTTGAGTTTTTCTCTCAGAGAATACAACTGATATAGGCCTGAAAACCCTGCACCAACAATTACGGCATCTAGAGTTAATTCACCATCAAGCGGGCTAGACTGATTTTTCATATCTTTTGGGTTGTTGTTCTTAAGTTGATGGGCGGTCATTTAAAAAACTCCGGTCGAGAATCAATGAACTGTTTTTCGGTATGGTAAATAATAAAACCAATTTAGATCAATTTTAAAGAAGCCAAAGTTTTGATTATGTTTTTATGGGAAAAACGAAATCGTAAACTAATGTATAAACATAGGTGTATCCGACAATAAATGTTGTGACGACAAGATCGATTATTATGGCTTCCAGCACGGTGATATTGAGCCACCATGTATAAATCGGGATAGAGGTGATGGCGAGCGTCACTTCAAACCCGATGGCATGGACAACACGCCATTTATGGGGGCGGTTGCTAGCAACACGGCCTGTGCGGGCTTCAATCCGATCAAAAATCCAGTTGTAAATGATGTTTAAAATCATGGCTTTTATCACCAAAACCACACCCAAAAGACCGATATCCCAGATCCCCCTGTCATAGAAAATCATCCCCGCAGGGACAATCATGGTCAGAAGGATAGTTTCAAAAATGACGGTATATCGAATACGGTCTTTCAAACTGCGGAGTTTTACGTTTTGGGCCATGCTATAATATCAACTCATTAAGGGGCTCATCTCTTAATCTTGCCCAGATCAATCACCATGACGGAGTGACGATAAATTGCCAATTTATTTGTCAAATTCAGTCAGAATTAATCGCTGGTTTTGATGGTCATAAGATCAGCATCAGTGTTATGATTTGATCTTAATAATTATAGCAAAAACTGTTTTTTATGGGGATGAGATGAAACGACTGGCCAATAAAACCGCCATCATTACAGGCGCCGCAAGGGGCATTGGTCAGCATTTTGCTGAAGCCTATATCCGTGAAGGCGCGCAGGTGGCGATTACGGATATTGATGTCAAACGTGGGGCTGAGACCGCCAAAACACTTGGGGATAATGCTATTTTCATCCCCATGGATGTCACGGATCAAGCCAGCATTGATACGGCGGTTGATCAGGCCGCTGAACATTTTGGCACGATTGATATTTTGGTCAATAACGCTGCTGTCTTTTCCGCTGCCCCGATTGCTGAGATTACAAGAGATGATTATCAAAAACTGTTTGATATCAATGTTTCTGGAACTTTGTTTACCATGCAGGCGGTGGCACGCCATATGATGGCCCATCAGACCAAAGGCAAAATCATCAATATGGCCAGTCAGGCAGGAAGACGGGGGGAAGCCTTGGTGGCTGTTTATTGCGCGACCAAAGCTGCGGTCATCTCATTGACGCAATCGGCAGGGCTTAATTTGATCCAACATGGCATCAATGTGAATGCCATCGCCCCCGGTGTTGTGGATGGTGAGCATTGGGACGGGGTGGATGCGTTCTTCGCCCATTATGAAAACAAAAAACCTGGTCAGAAAAAACAAGAGGTTGGTGAAGGCGTCCCTTATGGGCGGATGGGCACGCCCCAGGACCTTTCAGGCATGGCAATTTTCTTAGCCAGCGATGAGGCGGATTACATTGTTGGTCAAACCTATAATGTTGATGGCGGTCAATATATGAGTTAACCGCGCTTTAATAGGCAAGTGCCGCAATTGCGTTATATAAGTTTTGTGATTTCTGGCGGGCAGGGGTAAGGGCCGCCGTTATATCTGGATCAGGTGTGATCGTTTCAGCAATTTCAGGCGCTGTACAAACCTGTTCGATTGGCAAGCCAGAAGCCATCATGGCCAAACGTGCGGCCCCCATCGCCGCCCCAATATCTTGATGTTTCGGAATGCTGATCGGCGCATCAATAATGCTGGCGATATAATTGATCCAAGTGATGTTTTGACTGCCGCCGCCTGTTGCCAAGATGGAAGAAGGCTTGCCGCCTGCCGCCACCAACACGTCATAGGCATCAGCAATCCCAAAGGACACGCCCTGCAATACCGCTCGCATCAAATCCCCCTGATGGTGATGACGCTTGATATCAAAAAAAGCCCCGCAAGCATCGGCATTATTATGCGGGGTGCGTTCCCCTGATAAATACGGATGAAAAATAGGGGACGTCTCTAAACTATTGGTGGCATTCATTTTTTGCGTCAATTCATCAACCGATAGTCCAGTTGATTCCATCAGCCATGAAATGCTGTCGCTGGCCGATAGGATCACCCCCATTTGATGCCATGTTGCGGGCAGGGCATGACAAAACGCATGGGCGCCGCTGTCTGCGGCCGGGGCAAATTGGTCGGTCACTGAAAACACCACCCCAGATGTGCCAAGCGAAATCAGCCCATGGCCAGGCGCAATCACCCCAAGGCCAATTGCCGATGCCGCGTTATCACCAGCACCGCCGGCTATCACCACGTCATTGGCCATCCCCCATTGTTGGGCAATGTCTTTGGACAAAACCGCTGATGCGTCACTGCCCTCGACCAATG
>WTHX01000114.1:4091-6183 GCA_011522975.1 Alphaproteobacteria bacterium
GCGCATCTTGTGTCATTCCATAAAATCGCTGGGCGCAGCGGCGCATCATCTTGGTCCAATGCCACCAACCCATGCATCTGCCCTGAAAGGCCAATCGCTTGAACGGCAGATAATTCGTGTTGATGGTTTTTTTGAAGGGTCGCTATTGTTTTTTGTACCGCATCCCACCACCATTCGGGGTGCTGTTCAGAATAACCTGATTGCGTTCTGATAATATCCAATGGTGATGTGGCCGAAGCAATCAAAGACTGGCCCGCATCAATCAAAACAGATTTTACCCCTGAAGTGCCGATATCAATGCCTAGATACATGGGTTCGTTCTCATTGCTAAAATTAAACTCCTATATCCAATCATCTTTGATTTGGCTTGCAAAGCATTTGTTTGTTTCTCTCAGTCTTTAAATATTTAACGTTTTAATTATTTGACCTTTTAAATGTTTGACGGGGGCCAGCATTTCATGAAAGGTCAATGGAAATACATCACGGCGAGACCTTCTCAAGGCAAATTTCATGAACACAATCGGCCAAGAATTTATCCATGCATTAATTGCGCGGGGTGTTGATACCATCTTCGGCATCCCCGGCGTTCATACCGTTGAACTGTATCGTGGCCTGCAAGGGGCGTCTATGCGCCATGTCACCCCAAGGCATGAACAAGGGGCAGGGTTTATGGCGGATGGCTACGCCCGTGTTGCGGGACGCCCTGGGGTTGCCTTTGTCATCACAGGACCTGGGTTGACCAATACATTTACCGCCATGGGTCAAGCCCGCGCCGATTCCATCCCCATTCTTATTGTTTCCAGTGAAAATCCCTTAAGTCAATTAAGGCAAGGCAAAGGGCTGCTCCATGAATTGCCTGACCAGCATGGCTTGGCCAGCCTAATTGCGCTGGATTCTTGCCAAATCAAATCTGCAGAAGACCTTCAGCCAGCAATTGAAAAGGTTTTTGAAACCTTGACTGCCAAAAGGCCCGGTCCGGTGCATATCGAAATTCCGTTGGATATCACGCCTCAGCCATTTGATGCACCGGCCTTATCCCATGAAATGCCTGCAAAGCCTGAACCTGAAAGCCATCTTATCGCCACAGCCGTTGAATGGATAAAAGCCGCCAAAACACCTTTGATTATTGCCGGTGGCGGGGCAAAGAGATCATCCGCATCGATCAAGATGCTGGCAGAGAAATGTGACGCGCCGGTGGTGCAAACCGTCAACGCAAGGGGCGTATTGCATCACCACCCCTTAAGTGTGCCCGCCAGCCCAAGCCTGAATGCCGTCAAAACATTGATCGAAACGGCAGATGTTGTCCTGGCCTTGGGCACTGAATTTGGCCAAACTGATTTTGATATGTATGCCACCAACACCATGCCCCAGATCAAAAAACTCATCCGTGTTGATATTGACGCGGGGCAACTGACAACCACGCCGGATGCGCTGGCGATCCATGGTGATGTTGAAGCGGTATTGGCCAGCATCAATGCCGAAATGACGGATGAACAGACCGAAACGGGTGGCGCGGCGCGGGCTAAAAAATCCCGAGATGATGCTTTTGCCGAAATCGGCGATGATATGCGCAATCTGTCTCATTTCTTGGATGAAATCCGTGAGGCCTGCCCCAATGCCATCATGGTTGGCGATTCAGCCCAACCGATTTACGCCGGTAATCTTTATTATGACCATGACCGCCCGGCGGGCTGGTTTAATGCCGCCACAGGGTTTGGGGCTTTGGGCTATGCCATTCCTGCTTCAATTGGGGCGGCGATTGCTGACCCTGATGCTGATGTGATCTGCTTGACAGGTGATGGCGGCGCTCAATTCAGCCTGCCAGAACTGATGGTGGCGATTGAGGAAAACCTCAACATAATCTTCATTATTTGGAACAATCACGGTTATCAGGAGATCAGCACGTCAATGCAGGCGGTGGGGGTTGAGCCAATTGGCTGTGACCCGAAACCCCCTGTTTTTGAAGATATCGCCCAAGCCTATGGTATCCCGTTTCAACAATGCACATCTCTGAAGGGGGAGGTTCAAAAGGCCATCAAAATAGCGCAACAATCAACAGGTCCTTCAATGATTGAAGTCATCGATAGGAGCA
>WTHX01000033.1 GCA_011522975.1 Alphaproteobacteria bacterium
GGTTGCGCTGGTCAATATGGCCAGTTTTGTGCCATTGATCTCAACCCTTGGGGTGGATTCGGTTATTAATCCGCCGGCAATCACCGTGTCATCAATTTTGCGTCATGTGCGGCGTGGGCGTGTCCGTGATATTCATACGATCATTGAAGATCGTGGTGAATTTATGGAAGTTGAAGCCCTTTCGTCATCACCTTTGGTGGGCGTGCCTCTGCGGAAAGCCAATCTGCCGAAATATTCATCCGTTGGTGCGATTGTTCGGCAGGGGGAAGTCATCGCGCCGCGAGGTGATACGGTGATTGAACCGCAGGATCGCGTGATTATTTTTGCCGCCCGACAAGCAATTAATGATGTTGAAAAAATGTTATCTGTCCGTCCTGACTTTTTCTAATTGAGGTTAAAGAATGTCCCGTATTGCTTATGTAAATGGTCAATATCTTCCCCATGATCATGCCGAAATTCATATTGATGACCGCGGTTATCAATTCGGGGATGGCATTTATGAAGTGGTTTCTATTATGAACGGTCATTTGGCTGATCAGGAGTGGCATCTGGACCGTATGGAATATTCACTTTCAGAATTGAATATTCCTATGCCCATGACGCGGGCTGCCATGAAGATTGTTATCGGGAATTTGATCCGCATGAATAAAATCACCAATGGGTTGATCTATTTTCAGATCACCCGAGGCGTCATGCGTCGCGATCATGCGTTTAACGCGATGCTTAAGCCGCAATTGGTGATGACGGCCAAAACCTTGCCAAGATTATCAAAACAAATGATTGATCCTGTAAAGGTTATTACCGTGCCTGATCAACGCTGGCAAAGACGCGACATCAAAACCCTGCAATTGCTGCCCAATTGCATGGCTAAAACCAAAGCCATGGAAAAGGGGGCTTATGAAGCCTTGATGGTTGACCATGATGGTTTGATCACGGAAGGGTCAAGTTCAAACGCTTGGATTGTCACCCATGAAGGTGAGTTGATCACACGGCCGGCCACCTATGACATACTTTCAGGCATTACACGCAAGGCGATCCTTGATATCGCCGCTAAACGCAATCTAAAGATCGTTGAGCGGGGCTTTAGCGTGGAAGAAGCCCAAAATGCGGCAGAAGTCTTTGTGTCATCCGCTACATCATTGGTCACGCCTGTTTATATGGTTGATGACGTTAAGATTGGCAATGGCGATACAGGGCCTGTAGCCTTGGCCTTGCGGCAGGCGTATTTTGATCATGTGCGTGCTTTGGCGGCTGAATAAACACCCTTAAAATCTTTTCTGCAAAACCTTTACAAAGGATTAATTGTAATTCCCTGAAATTAAGATATGATGGTCTTAATATTGGGGGATGAAGTTATTTCTACTGAGAAGACACAAAACCTTCAGGAAGTTTTCCTGAATTCGGTTCGAAAAGATCATATTGCTGTAACAGTATTTTTGGTAAACGGCGTAAAATTGCAGGGGATTATCACGTGGTTTGATAATTTCTCTTTATTGCTTAAAAGAGACCAGCATATTCAACTGGTTTACAAACATGCGATTTCTACCATTATGCCGTCCATTCCTGTGAGTTTGGACGACAGTTCTGATTAACAGTAATTTATAAAACCATTTATTTGCATGGTGGTTTTGCAACAGCATTTTATTGTCTGTTTTGCCATGGCTTAGTTCTATTGCCATTCAGTTTTAGGTTAAAATACCATTAAGGGCTAAAAGTTTATGATTTGGTTTAGGGCGTGATGCTTTTGGCCTTCTGCCAGAGATCTTCCATTTCATCAAGTGATGTTTCTTTGGTTTTATTTCCATTAGAAACAATAACTTGCTCGATGTAATTAAATCTATTTGTAAATTTATTATTGGTTGATTTCAGGGCTTGTTCAGGGTCGATGTCCAATTTCCGCGCCAAATTAATCACTGAAAAAAGCACATCGCCAATTTCATCTTCAAGGCGGTTCTGGTCGATCTGATCAGGGGTTAATTCGGCTTCAACCTCCGCCAATTCTTCTTTGACTTTATCCAGGACTTGCTGGCTATCCGGCCAATCAAAACCAACACGCGCGGCGCGTTTCTGTAGTTTGAACGCACGCATCATGGCAGGCAGGGTGGTGGCCACATCATCCAGAAGGCGAGTTTCATTTTTGGATTGCCGTTCTTCGGCTTTTATATCTTCCCATGCTTGGCGTTGTTCTTCTGCGGTTCGGTATTCATGGTCACCAAAGATATGTGGATGGCGGCGAATCATCTTATCGGTAATGGATTGGGCAATATCGGCAAAGTCAAAATGGCCTGCTTCTTCGCCAATACGGGCCTGAAAGACAACCTGCAGCAATAAATCGCCCAATTCTTCTCGCAGGCCTTGCATATCATTCTTTTCAATCGCGTCTTGGACTTCATAGGCTTCTTCGATTGTATAGGGCGCGATGCTGGCATGGTCTTGTTCAAGGTCCCATGCACAACCATCAATCGGGTCACGCAATTTGGCCATCACTTCAATCAAAGCCCGTAATTGTGTTTCAGCGTCATTCGCCGTAGATGGTTCAGATGACATATTGTTACCCCAATCATGACGTATTCATTTGATTTGCACCCGCTTTGAATTATAACGGAGTATGAAAACGGGGCAATCTTTTGACGGTTTTTAATCATGGCAAAAGACCAAAAGTAAGCATAGAGGACTGTTATGGGAATATTCAAACGCTGGTTCTTCGCAGGTTTGCTGATTACAGCACCGATTATGCTGACCGTTTATATCACATGGCTCTTTATCAACATCATTGATGGTTATGTTTCGGGGTTACTGCCAAGTTACTTGCAACCTTCGACTTATTTTGACGCTGATATTCCTGGTTTTGGCATTGTCATCGGTGTTGTGATCATTATCCTCATCGGCGCATTGACCACAGGATTGTTGGGCCGCAGTTTAATTTCAATTGGTGAAAATATTGTTGGGCGTCTGCCCGTTGTTCGGTCTGTTTATGGCGCGACCAAACAAATTATGGAAACCGTTATGGCCAGCCAGTCTGATGCGTTTCGTGAAGTTGTGTTGCTCGAATACCCCCGCAAAGGGATTTGGGTGATCGGCTTTGTCACTGGCGCTACCAAAGGTGAAGTGCAAAACATCTCCAAAGAAACGTTGATCAATGTTTTCGTCCCGACAACGCCGAACCCGACATCTGGCTTTTTGTTGTTTATCCCCCGTGGTGATGCCATCAAACTTGATATGGGGGTTGAAGATGCGGTGAAAATGGTTGTTTCTGGCGGGATTGTTACCCCTGAGGATACGAAATCTGATCGCAAGGCTGTTGCCTTGACCAAAGCCAAGACCGTGCAAAACCCGTCTGCATCAAAAAAATCAACAGCCAAGAAAACAGCAAAGAAGAAAACATCCGCTAAGAAAACTGCAGTTAAGAAAACAGCCAAAAAGAAGGCCGTTAAAAAGAACTCTGCCCAAAAAGCCTGATCAACCGCCAGCCAAATAGGTCACGGCACGGTCACGTTCAAATAACGCCAGCAGAAGTTTTATCCGTTCCCCATCAGCCCCTTCAAGTTTGGGGTTTTCGGTCAGGATCGTGAGGGTTTGTTCCCGCGCCATTTCCAGCAAATCACCGTGATAGGCCAAATCAGCCAAGGTAAATTCAGGATCACCAGATTGCCGCCGCCCCAAAACTTCCCCAGGGCCGCGCAATTTCAAGTCTTCTTCAGCAATCCTAAAGCCATCATTGCTGTCCTTCATGATTTGCAGACGTGCCGATGCTGTCTCGCTCAATGGCGCTTTATAGAGCAGCAAGCAACTTGATGCGTCATGGCCACGTCCAACACGCCCGCGCAATTGGTGCATTTGCGCCAAACCAAAGCGTTCAGCATGTTCAATGATCATGATACTGGCCTTCGGCACATCAACCCCCACTTCGACCACGGTCGTGGCCACCAGCAATTTGGCCTCACCAGTTCTAAAACTTTCCATAGCAGTATCGCGGGTTTCGGCATCCATACGGCCATGAACCAATTGCGGGTTGGCATGGGGCAGGGCAGCCTTCAGCATGGTAAAACGTTCTTCGGCGGCTTGCACATCCAGAACATCACTTTCATCCACCAAAGGGCAAATCCAATAGGCTTGCTTGCCTTCAGCCAAAACAGTTTTTAGTCGTGCAATCACATCATCAGCGCGATCTATCGGCAGGCTGGTGGTGGTGATGGGTTTGCGCCCCGGGGGCTTTTCGTCAATTTGGGATGACATCAAATCCCCATAAGCGGTCATGGCCAAAGTGCGGGGGATTGGGGTTGCTGTCATCACCAAAACATCAACGCCATGTCCTTTTTCGCCTAAGATTAATCGCTGGCGCACGCCAAATCGGTGTTGTTCATCCACCACCGCAAGGCCAAGGTCATGAAACTCGACGCCATCGCTTAAAAGCGCGTGGGTGCCGATGACAATCCCGATCTCACCATTGGCCATGCCTGCAAGCACTTCACGCTTTTCAGCCGCTTTCATTTTGCCCAGCAATAGCCCGGGTTTAATCCCCAATGGCGCAAGCATGGCGGAAATGGAGGCGAAATGCTGACGCGCTAGAATTTCAGTCGGCGCCAATAAGGCGGATTGCGCCCCTGTTTCCATGACATTTAACATCGCCATCAAGGCAACCAGCGTTTTACCCGCCCCGACATCACCTTGAACCAGCCTTAACATGCGGTCAGTTTGATGCTGATCGGTTAAAATTTCCCTAATAACGCGGTCTTGCGCCCCTGTCAGGGTGAAGGGAAGGGTGTCAATCAATTGCCGCCGCAACTGGCCGTCTCCTGCAAAGATGCGGCCTTGTTCACGGGTTGATTCTTGCCGCACCATCGCCAGAGCCATTTGATTGGCCAGCAATTCATCATAGGCCAGACGAGCGCGTTCAGGGCTGCCAGGCATCAGATCATGGACACGTTCAGGGTGATGCACTTTTCGCATGGCATGGTGCCATTCAGGCCATTGAAACCGCGCTAAAATTGAAGGCTCTATCCATTCCGGCAAATCAGGGATGCGGTCAAGCGCGCCATGCATGGCTTTTTGGATCATTTTTGGCGTCAGCCCTGCGGTCAGGGGGTAAACCGGTTCATATAGCGGCAATTGCCCTGCTTTTTCAGGGGCAACCACATGGTCGGGATGGGCGATCTGGACTTTATGTTGAAACCATTCGGCCCGTCCGCTTATGATGCGTTTTTGGCCAATGGGCAGCAGTTTTTCAACATAATCACCTTTGGTTCTGAAAAAGATAATTTCAATTTGGCCCGTTTCATTTTCAGCAAAAACCCGCCATGGCCTGCGGCTTTGGCGCGGCGGTTTATCATGTTTGGTGACAAGCACTTCTAAAGTGACCAAAGCACCATGTTCAATATTAGGGATATCGGGGCGTTTGGTGCGGTCAATCACCCCAACAGGCAGATGCCGTAACAGATCAATAATATGACTGCCAATCTTTTTCTTGAGCAAACCTGCCAGTTTATCCCCAACACCGGGCAAGGCCACCAATGGCGCGAAAAGCGCAAACAACGCCTCGGGACGCTGAAAACGTTTATAGCGGCTTTCGGGGTTCACTTTTCAGCCTTTCTTCGGTCACCGTGCTGCAACAGCCTGAAATGTCATGGCAACACCTTGCAATTTCATCCGGTCATGATAGATCATATCACATAAACTTGCATCCCTCGTTTGCCGAAAGTTAAAACCATCATGCTTGATGAAAACCTGCCTCAAAATGCAACCGAAGAAACGCGTGAAAACCGTATTCGGCGGCTGATTTATCGGTCAAGTTATACAGGCACGAAAGAGACGGATAAAATCCTTGGGGCATTCTCGCGTGAGGTATTAGCCACGCTTGATGATGCTGGTCTTGATGCCTATGAAGAATTGCTGGACTATGGTGACCCTGCGATTTGGGCTTGGGCCAGTGGTCAAGTGACGCCGCCTGCTAATGTTTCAAATGTAGCGCTTGATCATTTGATCCGCTGGTGCAACACGCGGTCATAATCAATGTCTGACCTATTTAATCAATGGAATTGCCATCAAT
>WTHX01000104.1 GCA_011522975.1 Alphaproteobacteria bacterium
CCCAAAGGTGTGATTGCAGTCAATATGAAGGGTGAGTTTGATCGTGATGCGCTGATCAAAATGGCGCAAGATTGGCCAGGGCTTGCAGGGATGGATTTAGCCAAATCAGTCACCCGCACTCAGCAAGAAGGCTGGCAACAAGGGCTCTGGACAATGGCCAGCGAAGCCTATGATGACAACGCCTCAGGTGAGATCAATATCATCGCCCTTGATTACGGCTGTAAGCATAATATTTTGCGTTGCCTGACCGATGTTGGTTTCAATGTCCAAGTAGTCCCCGCCACAACTTCTGCTGAAGATATTTTGGCCATGGCGCCTGATGGGATATTCCTATCAAACGGCCCGGGTGATCCTGCCGCCACTGCCGATTACGCCGCAAGTGAGATCAAAACCCTTGCCGAAAAAGGCTTGCCCATCTTTGGGATTTGCATTGGCCATCAGTTGATCGCCGAAGCCTTTGGCGCATCAACTTTCAAAATGGCGCGGGGGCATCGCGGGGCCAATCACCCTGTCAAAGATTTAGCCACCGGCAAGATTGAGATCACCAGCCAAAACCACGGTTTCGCGGTTGATCCTGAAAGCCTGCCTGACCATTTGGAAATCACCCATCTGTCGCTATTCGATGGCAGTGTCGAAGGGTTACGCCATAAATCATTGCCTGTGTTCTCGGTGCAATATCACCCTGAATCATCTCCAGGCCCGCATGATTCCCAATATTTATTCCGCAGGTTTGCTGACCTTGTTTTAACACAACGTAGTGAAAGAGATCGCCATGCCACGTCGTGAAGATATTTCATCGATTATGATCATCGGCGCTGGACCAATCATCATTGGTCAGGCTTGTGAATTTGACTATTCGGGGGCGCAAGCCTGTAAAGCCCTGCGCGAAGAAGGCTATCGCATCATTTTGGTCAATTCAAACCCTGCCACCATCATGACAGACCCGGGCATGGCAGATGCCACGTATATTGAGCCGATCACCCCTGCCACAGTGGCCAAGATTATCGAGGCTGAAAAGCCTGATGCGCTGCTGCCAACAATGGGCGGGCAAACCGCGCTTAATACCGCGCTTTCACTGGCCAAAGATGGCACGCTTGATGCCCATGGGGTTGAATTGATCGGCGCCAGCATTAACGCCATTGAAAAGGCCGAAGACCGCCAGTTGTTCCGTGATGCTATGGATAAAATTGGCTTGAACAGCCCCCGCTCTCGTTTGGTGAACACATTTGAAGATGCGCTTGCTGCCCTTGACCATGTTGGCCTGCCAGCGATTATCCGTCCGTCATTCACCCTTGGGGGTGAAGGTGGCGGGATTGCCTATAACACCAAAGAATTTGAAGATATCGTCCGCGGCGGTTTGCGGCTTTCCCCGGTCAGTGAAGTCTTAATCGAAGAATCTGTACTGGGCTGGAAAGAATATGAAATGGAAGTCGTCCGCGACCGAGCGGATAACTGCATTATCATTTGTTCGATTGAAAACATTGACCCAATGGGCGTTCACACGGGCGATAGCATGACTGTTGCCCCTGCCCT
Organism: Alphaproteobacteria bacterium; assembly: GCA_011522975.1. GTDB lineage: Bacteria > Pseudomonadota > Alphaproteobacteria > Puniceispirillales > UBA1172 > JAGWAQ01. Next base: position 1,534 of record WTHX01000104.1, read on the forward strand.
GACGCTGACCGATAAAGAATACCAAGATATGCGTGATGCCTCTCTAGCAGTTTTGCGTGAAATTGGCGTGGATACAGGCGGCTCTAATGTTCAATTTGCCGTTGATCCCAAAACAGGGCGGCAACTGGTCATTGAAATGAACCCGCGGGTCAGCCGGTCTTCTGCATTGGCATCAAAAGCCACTGGTTTCCCGATTGCTAAAATCGCGGCTAAATTGGCAATTGGCTATACGCTTGATGAACTGGATAACGACATCACTGGCGGTGCAACCCCTGCGAGTTTTGAGCCAACAATTGATTACGTCGTGACCAAAATCCCGCGCTTTACCTTTGAAAAATTCCCAGGTGCGGACAACAAACTCTCCACATCCATGAAATCTGTGGGTGAGACCATGGCCGTTGGCCGTAGTTTTCAGGAATCTTTCCAGAAAGCGTTGCGCTCACTTGAAACAGGGCTGACAGGGCTTAATCCTGTGGCCATGCCTGAAGTCAGCGATGGCGCCAATGAACATGATGTTGTTGCAGGCTGGTTGGGTGAACGTGTGCCAGAACGCCTGTTGCGGATTGCTGCTGCTTTTGGCCATGGCTATAGCGTTGATGATATTGCCGCCGCCACGCATTGGGATCGTTGGTTCCTCAATCAGATCGCTGAATTGATTGCCCTTGAAGGCGAATTGAAAACCCAAGGCTTGCCCGAAGACCCTGCTGTATTGCTGGCATTGAAATCAAAAGGCTTTAGCGATGCCCGCTTGGCTGAAGTCACAGGGCTTGATGCGGCTGAAATTCAGAAACGCCGTCACGCCGCCGGCATTCGCCCAGTCTTCAAACGGATTGACACTTGCGCCGCTGAGTTTGCCTCTGGCACCGCCTATATGTATTCAAGTTATGAAGCCGCCGCAGGCCGCGCTTGTGAAGCCTTGCCATCAGACCGCGAAAAAGTCGTGATTTTAGGCGGCGGCCCCAACCGTATTGGCCAAGGGATTGAATTTGATTATTGCTGTGTTCATGCCGCCTATGCGTTGCGCGATGCCGGCTATGAGACCATCATGATCAACTGTAACCCTGAAACGGTCTCAACCGATTACGACACATCTGACCGGTTATATTTTGAACCGCTGACGGCTGAAGACGTTATTGAGATCATCAAAAAAGAACAGGAAAATGGCACCGTCAAAGGCGTGATTGTGCAATTGGGTGGCCAGACGCCGCTCAAAATTTCTGCCGCATTAGAAGCGGCTGATATTCCTATCCTTGGCACCAGCCCTGATGCCATTGATCTGGCCGAAGACCGTGAACGTTTCCAAAAATTGATCGATGAACTCAATTTAAAACAGCCACCAAATGGCATCGCACGCTCAACCGAAGAAGCCCGCGCCATTGTTGAAAATATTGGCCTGCCTGTCGTGATCCGCCCATCTTATGTCTTGGGCGGGCGTGCCATGGAAGTCATCCATGCCATGACTGACCTTGACCGCTATATGACAGAAGCCGTCGTGGTTTCAGGTGAAAACCCTGTCTTGATTGATGGGTTCTTAAACCACGCCACCGAAGTTGACGTGGATGCGCTGGCCGATGGTGATGATGTCTTTATCGCTGGCATTATGGAACATATCGAAGAAGCCGGCATCCATTCAGGTGATAGCGCCTGTTCATTGCCGCCTCAAAACTTGTCTGAAAATGTCTTGGCTGATATCCGCCGTCAGACGGTTGATCTGGCCAAAGCGCTGGGTGTTGTTGGCTTGATGAATGTTCAATACGCCATCAAGGATGAGGTTGTTTACCTGCTGGAAGTCAACCCACGCGGTTCACGCACAGTGCCGTTTGTCGCCAAAGCCACAGGCAATCCGATCGCCAAAATAGCCGCGCGGATCATGGCGGGTGAGAAAATTGCTGATCTTGATCTGTCGACACGTCAGCTTGACCATGTCGCGGTGAAAGAAGCGGTCTTCCCCTTCTCACGCTTCCCTGGTGTTGATGTGTTCTTGGGTCCTGAAATGAAATCCACAGGCGAAGTTATGGGGATTGGCAAGGACTTTGCCCAAGCCTTCACAAAGAGCCAGTTGGGGGCCAGTGTTTATCTGCCGCAATCAGGCACAGTCTTTATTTCCGTCAAAGATGATGACAAAGAAGAGATGATCGAAATCTGCCGTGAATTAAAAGACCTCGGGTTCCATCTGATAGCGACTTCAGGCACAGCCCAAGCGCTTAATGATGCGGGGATTGAAACGGAAACCGTTAATAAAGTTATGCAAGGCCGCCCCCATGCGGTTGACTTTATGGTGGATGGAAAGATTGATCTTGTCTTTAACACTGCCCATGGCGCGGCGGCAATTCGGGATAGTTTTTCATTGCGGCAAACCGCGCTGACCAACAGCATCCCTTATTACACCACAGTTCCAGAAGCACGGGCATCGATCCACGCCATCAGAACAATCCAACAAGACAACCTTGCGGTTCGCCCGATCCAGTCTTATCTGAGTGCTTGATATAAAATCTTCTGGATTATCCGCAAATGATGCGGTTATCATGCTGGAAGTATAACAACGAGACGACCAATGGAAAAAATCCCTTTCACCGCATCAGGACTTGGTGCGCTCAAAGAAGAATTGATTAAACTTAAAACTGAAGATCGCCCTGCTGTCATTAAAGCGATTGCAGAAGCACGCGAACATGGCGATTTGTCCGAAAATGCTGAATATCACGCTGCCCGTGACCGCCAGTCTTTTATCGAAGGCCGAGTGGCTGAATTGGAAGATGTCACCAGCCGCGCTGAAATCATTGATCCGTCTAAACTGACAGGTAAGACCGTCACATTTGGCACATCTGTTCTTGTTGCTGATGAAGATACGGATGACGAATCAGAATATGCCATTGTCGGCCCCTATGAGGCTGATCTGTCACGAGGGTTAATCTCAACCTCATCACCAATCGCCAAAGCCCTCATCGGCAAATCCGTTGGCGATAGCGCAGAAGTCCACGCGCCAGGTGGCGGCAAGTCCTATGAAATTCTTAAAATCAAAGTCTTGAAAGACTAAAGATTACCCCTCGATCGGCACCCCAGGGGTATCTTTACTGGACCGGATGGATAAGGCTGTCTTGACATGGCTTACGTTAGGCGCAGGGGTCAATTTTGACGTCAAAAACTGCTGGAAATGATCCCAATCATGGGCAACAATTTTTAAGATAAAATCAGTTTCACCCACCAGCATATGACATTCCCGCACTTCGGGCCAAGCGGCGACATGGCGTTCAAATTCTTGAAGGTCATTTTCGGCTTGAGAGATTAACCCCACAAAAGCAAAAACCATGACGGAATACCCCAGTGATTCCGCGTTGACATCAGCGTGATACCCGCGGATTACCCCTTGGTCTTCTAGGGCACGTACCCGACGCAAACATGGCGGGGCTGAAATCCCGATGCGTTTGGCCAATTCAACATTGGTCATGCGCCCATCTTCTTGTAAATCTTTCAGAATCCGGCGATCAACGTCATCAAGTTTTACTTTATTAGCCATTGGAATTTGACCCCTCATTGGAATTTGACCGATTTAGGATAAACCTGTATCGATATGAATGATTTGACCCATCAAGGCTGAAACACCACAAATCTCAAACCATAATGTTAATATAAAGTAAGTTTATTACAATTTCACCCCAATACTGATAATATTTTTTCATGATTGACTTAACCGCATCCCCATTTTCTGCCGCTAAAACCGCATGGGTCATCAGTGATGGCACCAAGGGTATGGAAGTTCAATCCATTGGTTTGGCCACACGCATGGGTCTTGATCTGTCAGTAATTCGCTTAACGCCCCCCTCTTTATTACGCTCGATGCCTAGGCTTGGCGCCTTGCCTTTGATGGGATTGCCGCCCGCCGTTAAACCCTATGCCGAAAAAGGCTGGCCAGATGTTATTATCACCACGGGCAAACGCATGGCTGGGCTTTCTATTCTGTTGCGGCGTTTGTCCAAAGGGCGCAGTAAAACCATTCATATCCAAGACCCGAAACTGCCGCCGCGGTTATTTGATGTCATGATCGTGCCATCCCATGACAAATGCCGCGGCGATAATGTTTTGGTCACTACGGGGTCGCTCAACGCCCTGACACCAGAAAAAATCAAACAGGCCGCATCAGATGTGCCTGAACTGATTACCATCTTGCCGAAACCATTGATCGTTTTCATGATCGGCGGCAGCAACCGCCGCTATAGTGTTGGTGAGGCTGAATTATATCGTTTGGGCGAATATGCCTCTGCCCTTGCCCATGCCACAGATTCAAGCGTTGCTTTTGTGCCGTCACGCCGAAGCAGCGAATTGGCGGCCCAATGCATCCGCAAAATGATGGGGCGGGGGCTGATCACAACACCTACTTATTGGATTTGGGATCCTGATGAAGACGACAATCCTTATCCCGGCATCCTTGATCATGCGGCGGCTGTGGTGGTGACCAGTGATTCCGTCAACATGACCTGTGAAGCCTGCCTCAGCGGCAAGCC
>WTHX01000028.1 GCA_011522975.1 Alphaproteobacteria bacterium
CTGCTGCCGCTGCTGAAGCCCCTGCCGAAGAAGCCCCAGCAGAGGAAGCACCAGCCGAAGAAGCACCTGCTGAAGATCAGGCTGAGGAACAGCCAGAGGGTTAATCATGGCATCGGGCGGCAAGAAGCATGGTGCCAAACCATCATCCAAGACAACATCCCTAACATCATCTGATCAATGGGTTTGTCTTGGTGCTGTTGCTGCCCCCCATGGTGTTCGCGGGCTTGTCAGGGTCAAAGCCTTCACCGATCATCCCGAAGATATCGCCGCTTATGGCGCGGTTATCCTCGAAGACGGACGGCAATTTGACCTGACGATTAAAGGCATGGTGAAAGGCATGGTGATGACGTCTTTTTCAGGCGTCACCAGCCGCGATCAAGCCGAAGCCTTGAAAGGTGAGCGGTTTTATGTTGACCGTGCGGCCTTGCCTCAAACAGATGATGATGAAATTTATCATGCTGATCTGATTGGGGCGGTGGTTCATGACCCCCAACAAGGGGTGATGGGACAGGTCTTGGGCGTGTTTGATTTCGGCGCTGGTGAAATGCTGGAAATTAAACCGCCAAAAGGCAAAGCCGTGATGGTGCCGTTTCATGCTGATGCTCAATTCGATGGTGATAAAACAGTCACCATGGCGGTTGATCCCATCTGGTTTGATGATGGCAAAAAACCTGATGAGGAATCATCATGACCGCACCGACCGCAACCCCACCGATTTGGTCAGCAACAGTCTTAACGCTGTTCCCTGAAATGTTTCCAGGGCCATTGGGGCAATCGCTGGCCGGGCGTGCTCTTAAAGACGGGCTATGGTCGCTTGATTGCGTCAATATCAGGGATCATGCCACGGATAAGCATCGGACGGTTGATGACACGCCTTTTGGTGGTGGGCCGGGCATGGTGATGCGGCCTGATGTGGTGATGCAAGCCCTTGATGCCGCAACTTCTGGTTGGAATGCCGATAAAATTGCATCGGTGCCAAAGATTTATTTTTCGCCCCGTGGGCGAAGATTGGATCAGGCCAAAATCCGTGACTTAGCGGCGCATGACCATGTTATTATGGTGTGCGGCCGTTACGAAGGGCTGGATCAGCGTGTGATTGATCATGCGGGTCTGGAAGAAATTAGCATCGGTGATGTTGTGCTTTCTGGCGGTGAGTTGCCAGCGATCATGACCATGGATGCGGTGGTGCGGTTATTGCCTGGGGTGATGGGCAATGCCGAAGCGCATCAGAATGACAGTTTTGAAAACGGGCTTTTGGAGCATGCGCTCTATACCCAGCCTCGGGATTGGCAAGGGATGCAAGTCCCAGAAATCTTGACCAGCGGTGATCATGGCAAGATCGCCCAATGGCGGCAGACAGAATCAGAAGCCATCACCCAAGCCCGTCGGCCAGACCTTTGGGTTGAATATATCAAGGCCAGCAGCAAAACCCCTGCTGGAGATGATGAAAATGACGCCTGAAGCGCAATAGGGGCGACTTATTGCAACTCAGGGGGTGACATTAGGGAATGACAGTGATATATGAGCGTGCACTGTATTTAATCCACGCTTTTAACGAACGCCACTTGTGACGTGAGCATAAGGAGAAAAGGCCATGAATATTCTTGACCGCATTGGCCAAAAAGAAATGAATAAAGTCCTCGCTGATCGGGATATTCCTGATTTCGGCCCAGGTGATACTTTGCGCGTTGACGTGAAGGTTGTGGAAGGCACGCGTGAGCGTATTCAGGCTTTCGAAGGTGTTTGCATTTCACGCAAATCAGCCGGTGTTAATTCTTCATTCACCGTCCGTAAGATTTCTTATGGTGAAGGTGTTGAGCGTATTTTCCCGCTGTACTCACCACGTGTTGCAGGCATTACTGTAATGCGCCATGGTCGTGTCCGTCGTGCGAAACTGTATTATCTCCGTGGACGGACTGGTAAGGCGGCTCGTATCGCTGAAAAATCACGCGAACGCGTTGCTAAAACTGCCAAGACCAAAGCCACCGCTTAATTAAACCATCCCCGTCATCGCGAATGTCAAATGGTCTCGTGGTGACGGGCCATTTGCTGTGAGATCAGCGAGAGGGGGACGCCATGTCGGCACCACGCACGTTATTCGATAAAATTTGGGATGCCCATCTTGTCCATAAAGATGAAGATGGCTCAAGCCTGATTTATATTGACCGCCATTTGGTTCATGAAGTCACCAGCCCTCAAGCCTTTGAAGGGTTGCGCAACGCCGGTCGTCCTGTCGCTGAACCCAACCGCACTCTTGCGGTGGCTGACCATAATGTTCCCACATCAGACCGCAGCGCAGGCATCGCCGATGCTGAATCGCGCATTCAGGTTGAAGCGCTGGAAAAGAACGCCGCTGATTTTGGTGTGCCGTATTTTGGCATGACCGATATTCGCCAAGGCATCGTCCATGTTATTGGCCCAGAGCAAGGCTTTACCCAGCCAGGCATGACCATTGTTTGTGGTGATTCGCATACCGCAACCCATGGCGCATTCGGGGCTTTGGCTTTCGGCATCGGCACGTCAGAAGTTGAACATGTGCTGGCCACTCAAACATTGATTCAGCAGCCTGCCAAAAACATGCGGATTACCGTAGAAGGCACGCCAAACCCTGGGGTGACCGCAAAAGATATCATCCTTGCCATTATTGGTGAGATTGGCACCGCTGGCGGCACAGGCCATGTCATTGAATATGCAGGTCAAGCGATCCGTGACCTCAGCATGGAAGGCCGCATGACCGTCTGTAACATGTCGATCGAAGCAGGCGCCCGTGCAGGCATGATCGCCCCTGATGAAAAAACATTTGAATATATCAAAGGCAAGCCAATGGCCCCCCAAGGTGAGATGTGGGACAAGGCCGTGGCATGGTGGAAAACCCTGCCTTCGGATGATGGTGCTGTTTATGACAAAGAAGTGGTCATCAAGGCTTCTGATATTATCCCAACCGTGACATGGGGCACCAGCCCAGAAGATACAGCGCCGATCAATGGTGTTGTGCCTGATCCGTCAAAGGTCAAAGACCCTGCTATGCAAACCAAATTGCAACGCGCCATTGATTACATGGGGCTGACCGCAGGGATGAAAATCACGGATATTGAAATTGACACGGTCTTTATCGGGTCATGCACCAACAGCCGTATCGAAGATTTGCGTGCGGCTGCTGAAGTCGCCCGTGGCCAGAAAGTCAAAGACGGCATCCGTGCGATGATCGTCCCGGGCTCAGGTTTGGTGAAAGAACAGGCCGAAGGCGAAGGGCTTGATGCGATTTTCCGTGAAGCAGGTTTCGACTGGCGTGAAGCCGGCTGTTCCATGTGTTTGGCCATGAACGCCGATCGCTTGTCAGATGGTGAGCGTTGTGCCTCAACCTCTAACCGTAATTTTGAAGGCCGCCAAGGTCGTGGTGGGCGGACTCATTTGGTCAGCCCTGAAATGGCGGTGGCAGCGGCGATCACAGGTCGCCTTGCTGATGTCCGTGAACTTTAAGGAGACGTCCCATGCAAAAATTTGATCAGCATAAAGGGATCGCCGCGCCGATGGATATTCTGAATATCGACACCGATATGATTATCCCGAAGCAGTTTTTGAAAACCATCAAACGCACAGGGCTTGGTGCCAATCTGTTTGATGAAATGCGCTTTGACCAAGACGGCAATGAAATTGCTGATTTTGTCTTGAACAACGCCCCGTATCGTGACGCCAGCATTATCATTGCTGGGGATAATTTTGGTTGTGGGTCAAGCCGTGAACACGCGCCTTGGGCTTTGCTCGACTTTGGCATTCGGGTTGTGGTTTCAACCAGTTTTGCCGATATCTTTTACAACAACTGCTTTAAAAACGGCATCCTGCCCGTGGTTGTTTCTGCCGATGAACGTGATGCGCTGATGGCGGATGCGGCTGACGCTGAAAACCCTGAGCTGGACGTTGATTTGGTTAATCAAGTGATAAGACGCCCGAATGGCGGTGAGATCAAATTTGATATTGATCCGTTCCGCAAACAATGTTTGCTCGACGGGCTCGATGATATTGGTTTGACGCTGGAAAAAGGCGACAAGATCAAAACCTATGCAGCGCAACGTCAAAACGAAATGCCCTGGCTTTAAACACCTTTGGGCCAAACATACGATTATTGAGGATTGAAAAATGGCATCGAATAAGAAACTGATGATTATGGCTGGTGATGGCATTGGCCAAGAAGTCATGACCGCAACATTGAAAGTCGCGGATTGGCTGTCTAAACATCGTTCGATCAGTTTTGATGTGACCGAAGGTTTGGTCGGTGGTGCTGCTTATGATGCCCATGGCACGCCATTGAAGGATGAAACCTTGGCCGATGCCATGGCCGCTGATGCGACATTATTCGGTGCTGTTGGTGGGCCTCAATATGATGATCTGCCGTTTGAATTAAAGCCTGAACGTGGTCTTCTGACCCTGCGTAAAGAAATGGATCTGTTCGCCAATCTGCGTCCGGCCATGGTGTTTCCAGCACTGGTTTCGGCTTCAACCTTGAAGCCTGAAATTGTTTCAGGGCTGAACATTATGATCGTCCGTGAATTGACAGGCGGGGTTTATTTCGCTGAACCACGTGGCCGCACCACTGATGAAGATGGTACGGTTCGGGCGTTTGACACCAATATGTACACGCCGCCAGAAATTGAACGCATTGGCCGTGTTGCTTTTGACCTTGCCCGCAAGCGTGATGGCAAATTGACCAGTGTTGAAAAATCAAATGTGATGCATTCAGGCATCCTCTGGCGTGAAGTGATGACCGCCTTGCATAAAGCCGAAGGCGAAGGCGTTGAGATGAGCCATATGTATGCTGATAACTGTGCCATGCAGTTGGTCCGCGCGCCAAAACAGTTTGATGTCTTGGTCACAGATAACCTCTTTGGTGATATTCTGTCGGATACAGCGGCGATGCTGACAGGCTCGCTGGGCATGTTGCCATCAGCATCACTGGGGGCTGTTGATGCCACCACAGGTAAGCGTCATGCGCTTTATGAACCTGTTCATGGCTCTGCCCCTGATATCGCTGGCAAAGGTTTGGCCAATCCATTGGCTGAAGTCCTTAGCTTCTCAATGTTGCTGCGCTATTCGTTTGACCAAGGTGATGATGCAGACCTGATTGAAAAGGCGGTTGAAAAATCACTAGAAGGTGAATTACGGACAGGCGATATCATGGCTGATGGCTTCACCGCCACAGGCACTGATGGCATGATCGATCAGGTCATCCGCAGCCTTGATGAATTGTCACGCTAAGACCCGGGAGACAGATTATGGCTTATAATATTGCTGTTGCTGGCGCGACTGGCGCTGTTGGTCGGGAAATGCTGCAGACTTTGGCGGAACGCAATTTCCCGGTGAAAAATGTTCATGCGCTGGCGTCTAAAGGCTCAGTTGGGCGTGAAGTTTCCTATGGTGAAGACCGTGAATTGACGGTTGAAGCCCTTGATGACTTTGATTTTTCAAAGGTTGATATCGCGCTGTTTTCCGCTGGCGGTGATATTTCAAAATCTATTGGCCCGAAAGCAGGCGCAGCAGGGGCGATTGTCATTGATAATTCCTCCGCCTTCCGCATGGATGAAGATGTGCCGCTGATCGTGCCAGAGGTTAATGGTCATGTGCTGGACGCGTTTTTGAAAAATGATGACCACCGCAATATCATTGCCAATCCAAACTGCTCTACCGCGCAATTGGTGGTGGCGCTGAAGCCTTTGCATGAATTATTCAAGATCAAGCGTGTTGTGGTCTCGACCTATCAGGCGGTGTCTGGTGCAGGCAAATCAGCCATGGATGAATTGTTCAATCAAACCCGCGGTGTTTATGTCAACGAACCGGTGCGCAATGAACAGTTCACCAAAGAGATCGCGTTTAATGTCATCCCTCATATTGATAAATTCATGGATGATGGCTTTACCAAAGAAGAATGGAAAATGACGGTTGAGACCAAGAAGATTCTTGA
>WTHX01000082.1:0-14131 GCA_011522975.1 Alphaproteobacteria bacterium
AGCCATGCCGATTTTGGCCAAAACAGGGGTTCGTTTTGGTGGCTATGCCAATGGCTTTACTTCAATTGAAGCCTTGCGCCCCGGCGGTAATGTCGATGCGCTTGAAGCCCGCAAAGATTTAGACCCCCAAGCCTATGGTGATTTTGTCCGGCAATGGCTTGACCATGGAGCCAGCATTATCGGCGGCTGTTGTGAGGTTGGGCCTCAACATATTGCCTATCTCGATAAAATGTTGAAAGATGAAAACATCAAAAGGCAACCGCTATAATGCGTTTTTGCAAGGGGTAATGGCCAAGGGGATAATGGTAATGGAGCAATTGGCGCATTTGATCGATTTGGATCGGCATCCGATCACGGATCAAGATTTCATCCAAGGTCTGAAATCATCCCTTGATCAAGACGGTGTTGTAACCTTGCCCGGGTTTTTGACCGAAACCGCCCTAGCCGAAATGATCCGCGCCGCCGAAGCCGAACAGCATCAGGCGTTTTTCACCCAAGGCACCCATAATGTTTACCTAACCCCGCCCGATGAAACCTTGCCCAAAACCCATGCGTTTAACCGGCAAGTGTCATCATCAAAAGGCTGTATCACCACCGATCAAGTCCCGCCATCATGCGGCTTGCATGATATTTATCACGCCGAAGAATTTCAGCAATTTATTGCCCAAGTGGTGGGTGAGGCGGCGATCCATCCCTATGCAGACCCTTTGTCGTCGATCAATATTCATTACGCTTCAGCGGGTCAGGAATTGGGTTGGCATTTTGACAATTCAAGTTTTGCCATCACGCTGTTATTGCAAGCCCCTGAAGATGGCGGCGCGTTTGAATATGTCAAAGACCTGCGTGATGCCGACAAGGGTGAGATGAATTTTGATGGTGTTGACGCGGTTCTTGATGGCGTGGTTACCCCAAAAGTCTTAACAATGACCCCCGGGACATTGGTGTTGTTCAGGGGGCGTAACGCCATGCACCGCGTTACCCCGACGATTGGTGACCGTACCCGCTATCTGGTGGTCTTGGCGTATAACAGTCAGCCGGGGATTGCTCTTTCGGAAAACGCCCGCATGACATTTTATGGCCGTCTTGGATAGGCCCATAACATTTAAACGTTAATCACCGTGCCCAAATCGCTTTTGGCCAGAAGGTCAAAAGCATAGCCGCCGATGGCCGTGTCTTGCGCCCCTGTTCCCGTTAAATCACAGATCGTGACGTCATCATCATGGCTGCGGGCTTGCGCCTTACCATTAATGATTTGCCCCAATTCAATCGGCGTTTGGGGCGGGGTTAATCCTGCCGCCAGAACGGCCCGCCATTCGCCCAAAATTTCCACTTGAGAAAAACGATCACAGATATAATGGTCAGCCGCGATGATCGCCTCAGGTTCAATCTCATTTTTCTCACCTTGGTCTGATCCCATGGCGGTGATATGCAGCCGTGGATGCAGCCATTCCGCCTTGACCACAGGGGCGGTGGCAGGGGTGGTGGTGATGACCAATTGGCTGGATCGGACGGCGGTTTCAGCATCGGTGATGCTCATATCAACCTTGCCGCCAAAATGCGCGTTCAGATCATCGGCGCAGGTCTTAGCATGGTCAGGATTGCGGCCAGCGATCAGCAATTTTGCAAAAGGCCGTTCCAGAAAAGCCGCCTGGGCTTGCAATCGGGCTTGGGTGCCTGTGCCAATCACTGCCGCGGTTTCAACAACCGATGGCGCCAGAATCCTAGCCGCCAATCCGCCCGCCGCGGCGGTGCGAATATCGGTCAGATAACCATTATCCATGAACAAGGCTTTAATCAGCCCTGTTTTGGCCGCGAAATAGACCACCAATCCGTTCAGACTGGGCAGGCCAATTTGCGGGTTATTGAAAAACCCCGGGGAGATTTTAAGGGCAAAACCATCCATCCCCGGGACATAGGCTGTTTTGACATCAACCTCACCATGGTGTTCAGCGATCACCATCGACAGGATCGGCGGCATGACAACATTGCCTTGACTTAATTGGGCAAATGTTTCCGCCATCAGATCAATCATGCCTTGATCAAGGGCAATGACTTGGCGCAATTCGCTTTCGGTATAAAGATTAACGTCATAGGCCATAGGGCTGTCCTTTGATCACGGTATCCCCAAGGCGAAGGTCTTGGCCTGAAACGATTTGGGTGAACATATTCATATCCAGATTGCGGCCGGTGATAATTGCCGCCATGGGGGTTTTGACATGGGTGATTTTACCGCTCATTATGGCGGCAATTCCCACCACGCAAGATCCTTCTGCAACGATCCGGTCTTCATAATAAAGCTGTTGCATGGCGCGATAAATTTCTTCCTCGGTGACCAATACCACCTCATCCAACAAATCACGGCACATCTCGAAAGAATATTGGTTATCCAGACCAATTCCGCCGCCCAGACTATCGGCAAGACTATTGAATTCTTCGACCTCAACAGGTGTTCCTGCTTTGATGGAGGCGTGCATCGCTGCCCCGCGGTCCATGCTGATGCCAACAACCTTAACAGATGGTTTGATGGTTTTTGCCGCCAGCGCGATCCCCGCCGCCAATCCTCCACCTGAAAGCGGCACCAAAATGGTTTCCAGATCGGGGCGTTTTTCCATCAATTCAAGTCCAATCGTGCCTTGGCCAGCAATCACGTGACGGTCATCAAAAGGTGAGATATCAACAAAACCTTCTTCACGGCATAGGCGTTCGACTTCGAAAGCCGCTTCATCTTGGGATTGGCCGATGATACGGGCTTCTGCCCCAAGGGCGCGGATACCGTCAACCTTGGCTTGCGGCACAAGTGATGACATGCAGATCACGGCTTTCATCCCTCGTTTGGCGGCGGCATAGGCAACCCCTCGGCCATGGTTGCCCGTTGAAAAACACGTCACCCCCGGCACATCTTGGGGCAGGGCGGCGATGGCGGTCATGGCGCCTCTGATTTTAAACGCGCCTATGGGCTGCATGTTTTCAAGTTTCAGCAAAAATTCACCGCCGCAATGTTCTGTCATAAATGGCGATGGCACCAAGGGCGTTTGATCGGCAATCCCTGCGATCACCTGTTGGGCTGATGTGATGTCATCCATGGAAATGAAAGTCATGGCTAAAATCCTTTGTTAGCAATGGTATTATGCTAATTGGCAAAAGACAGGGCGACAATCCTTTCCTGTATAAAAATTTGGCCAAAAATCCCCACATTAATTTTAATGATGAAAACTTGTGAAATATTTTTTATTTACTAATTTTCATGACTTTGATACTTTAACCCTAGATTGATTCAGAAAAGGTGGACCTGATGCAATTCAATAGCGAGATTAGAAAGCGCGTCACAGACCTGCATATTTTCCTTCATAAGGCTGAGGTATATTTGCCCGATTGCCAAGATGGGGATGAATTTGTCGCTAAAGTCTTTGATGCTTTTGAAAACAAGCCTCGTTTTTTATCCAATGAAGAATGTGAAGAAATGCTGCTTGAAATCTGGAAAGCCTATAAAGACGGCCGCCTGCCCAGTTAGTCAGACCCATTCAACTTCAAGGCATGCTTCATCTAGCGTGCTGCCCAAAGACTTTGGTAAGTGGCGGCTTTTGGTGGGTCATAGTATTCAGTATTTTCTTGAAGATGCAGCATTGATAACGCTCTGGCCGCCCAGATGACGCCGCCATCAAAGGCTTTTATTAAGGCCGGATGTGCGGCATCAAAATTTTGATCACCATCCTCACCCACCAGATAAAACACCCCAAGGGCAAAATGCCCAGCGGGATAGTTTAAATCAGCGGATTGATTGAAATATATCAAAGCCTTATCCATTTCCTCATTTGCCAAATACCCGCGCCCGAGTTGCAAATAAAGGCGGGCTTTTAACGTTTCATCTTGCTTCATTTTGATGCCGAGCAAAGGGTCATTAAGGGCGGCAATACAGGCGGTAATCACTGCATTGGCTTGGATATCGTTGAAATCCACTGGGGCAGATTGCGCCAAAGGGTCCGCTTCTAATGCTGCTAGGTCATCACAGGACTTGATATCGGCTTTGACATTATGAGGGGTCAATAAAGCCCCCAGAAAAGCGCCCAATAAAGGGATTACCAATACTATAATGTTAAAAACCGATCTTTTCATGGCCATGATTTAGATTGGAAAATCACGAAGTAAATTCACAACAAAGAAAATCAATAAATTGTTTACAATAAAGTGATTGATAAATCGTCTTTCATCTTCGTAATATCAAACATCTTAATGGAGGATTAAATGAATTTCAAAACTACACTTCGCACAGCGGGTGTTGCTCTCGGTTTTGTTGCTGCTGCAGCACTGCCTGCAAACGCTGCTGATCTTAGCGGTAAGACCGTTGAATGGACCATCCCGTTTTCAGAAACAGGTGGTTCTGCAAAATGGGCTAATTTCTTTGCCCCACTTCTTTCTGAGCATATGGCTGGCAACCCAAATGTTGTTGTTAAGTTTATGCCGGGTGCTGGTTCAACCAAAGGCGCCAACTGGTTCCAAAAGCAAAGCCACGTTGATGGCACCACCATGTTTGGGTCATCTGGTTCAACCCAGTTCCCATACTTGCTTGGTGATCCTCGCGTTCGCTATGAGTATAAAGATTGGATTCCAGTCATGGCTTCGGGCACAGGCGGCGTTGCTTACCTGAACCCAGAAGATGCCAAAATGTTTGATGGCTCAGCCAATAACCTGAAGGGTAAGACCTTTATTTATGGTAACCAGGGCGCGACACGTCTTGACCTGATCCCGGCTTTGGCTTGGGATATGCTGGGCATGAATGTTGAACATGTCATGGGCATTAAAGGTCGTGGTGATGGCCGCAAAATGTTTGAAAGTGGTGAAGCCACTATCGATTATCAGACGTCATCGTCATACCTGAAGAACGTTGCGCCAATGGTCGAAGAAGGCAAAGCTGTTCCAATGATGACTTGGGGCTCACTGGCTTCTAATGGCGACATTGTCCGTGATCCAACTTTCCCAGACATCCCAACATTCAAAGAAGTTTGTGAAGCAACCGCAGGTTGTGAAACTTCAGGTGAAGCATGGGACGCATGGAAAGCCTTCTTTATTGCAGGTTTCCCAGCACAGAAATTGGCCTTCCTGCCAGGCGATACACCAAAAGACGTTGTTGATGCTTACACAGCCGCGTTTGCTGATGTTCAGGCCCGTTCAGATTTTGCCAAAATTTCTGCAAAGCGTTTGGGTAAATACCCAATGTATGTCGGTGATGATGCCCAGGCCGCCCTTAACGGCGCGTTGCAAATTTCACCAGATGCCAAAGCCTATGTTGTGGGCTGGCTGAAGGATAAGTTCGGCGTTTCCCTGAACTAAACCAATTTAAGGTCCCTCCACCTTCGGGTGGGGGGATTTCATTATGCAAGTTTTTATAGATGCCATCCCTTTTCTTGTTGATGCTTGGCGGTTGATCCTAGATCCAACCGTCTTGTTGTATTTGCTTGGCGGCGTTGTCATGGGGTTATGCATTGGCGTCTTCCCCGGGCTTGGTGGTATTGCGGGCCTTTCACTGATCCTGCCCTTTATGTTTGGCCTTGATCCGATTTACGGCTTGGCCTTGATGATCGGCATGGTGGCGGTTGTGCCAACCTCAGATACATTTGCCTCTGTCCTGATGGGGATTCCCGGGTCTTCCGCGTCGCAAGCCACCGTGCTTGATGGTTTTCCTATGGCAAAAAAAGGCCAAGCGGCTCGGGCCTTATCCGCCGCCTTCAGCGCGTCATTATTCGGCGGGTTGGTTGGCGCGTTCTTTTTAACATTTTTCATCTTAATCGCCCGTCCCATTGTCTTGGAATTCAAATCCCCTGAGTTGTTGATGGTGTCGATCTTTGGCCTTTCGATGGTGGGGATTCTGGCGGGGCGTATCGCTTTAAAAGGTTTTGTCGCCGCTGGATTAGGGATGCTGGTCGCCTCGATCGGTGAAGGCCCGTTTAATGGTGAATTGCGGATGTCGAGTTATGATTATCCGTATTTGGTCGATGGTTTGAAATTGGTCATTGTCGGCCTTGGTATTTTTGCCATTCCTGAAATTGTTGCGCTGTTGCGAAAAGACCAAGCGATTGCAGATCGTGCGCCATTGGGGTCAGGCTGGCTTCATGGGGTGCGCGATTGGTGGCATAACAAATGGCTGTCAATGCGCTGTGCTCTGATCGGTGTTGTGGTGGGGGTCATCCCTGGGCTTGGGGGGTCTGTGGTGGATTGGATCGCCTATGGCCATACGGTGCAGACCACGAAAGATAAATCGAAATTCGGCCAAGGCGAAGTGCGCGGTGTTGTTGGCCCTGAAAGTTCAAACAACGCCAAAGAAGGCGGCGGTTTGGTGCCGACATTACTGTTTGGCATCCCGGGTTCAGGATCGATGGCGATCTTTATTGGGGCGTTGTCTCTGTTGGGGTCAGGTGAATTGGAAGTTGGCCAATCGATGCTCAAGAACAATTTGAATTATACCTATTCAATTGTTTGGATGCTGGCGCTGGCCAATATTTTTGGAACGATTTTATGTATTGGCCTGTCGGGGCAGATTGCCAAAATCACCAGCATTCGCTTTGCCTTGATTGCGCCGTTTATTTTCATGATCATCGCTTTTGCCGCCTTCCAATCGGGTCAGAACTTGATGGATTTGGTGGCGCTGTTTGCCATTGGCCTATTGGGCATATTGATGCGGCGGTTTGATTGGTCGCGTCCAGCGTTTTTGATCGGGTTTGTTTTGGCCAATCCTGTGGAAAACTATGCCAATAATGCCAATCAGATCGCTGGGATCAGGTTCCGCGACAGTATGGAAGCAGGGCTTGGTTATATCTTCAGCCCGATTGTTTTGACGCTGTTGCTGATTACTGTTGTTTCTGTGGTGATTGGCTTGCGGCAATCCAAAAACATCATGGCTGAAGGCGCGGTATCGTCAGGTAAGAAACGTGCGCCTATGGTGTTCTTGATGGCGGTATTGGGCTTTATCATTTTTGCCTTGATCAATCTGGCGTCCATTCCTGATTACGCCTTTGTTGATGCGGTCTTCCCTTTGTTTGTGGCGTCTGTCGCTTTTGTGGCGGGGCTTGTTTTGCTGGTGCAAATGATGCTGAAGCCAGAAGGAGATGCGGTGTTTGCTGATCGTGCCGCCGAAGCCGAAGAACAAGACATGAAATTTAAACTCTGGCCAACTTTGGCGTGGTTCGGTGGTTTATTATTGGCGACCTCGATGGTGGGCTTTATTCTGGCGCTGGCTGGGTTTTTATTGCTGTTCTTCTATTTCAGGGCGCAACTGCCACCGTTAAGAACGATTGTTTTATCAGCCGCGGGTGTTTTATTCATGTGCGGCATGGCATGGCTGCTGAACCGTGATTTCCCGCCTGGGCTGTTGCAACATTATGTGACCTTGCCTTGGCCTCTAACTTAAAAATTGACCGATAGACTTTTGATGTGAGGATCATCAGATGACGCAAACAGGTATTCCCTATTTCTTTATGCGGGGCGGATCATCTCGCGGGCCTTATTTCAACCGCCAAGACTTGCCTGAAGATCGTGATCATCTGGCAGAAGTGTTGATCGCGGCTGTTGGTTCTGGTCATCCTTTGAATATTGATGGTATCGGCGGCGGCAATGCTGTTACCACCAAAGTCGCTATGCTTTCCCGATCAGAAGATGATTGGGCAGACGTTGATTATTTCTTCGCCCAAGTCAGTGTTGAAGACAGGCTGGTTGATTACAAACCCACCTGCGGCAATATCCTATCAGGCGTTGGTTCTGCCGCCATTGAAATGGGGTTGATCACCCCAAGAGATGACGTGACTGAGATTAAAATCCGTGCTGTTAATACGGGCGCGCGGGTGCTGGCGCGGGTGCAAACCCCATCGGGCCAAGTGACCTATGAAGGGGATACCGCGATTGATGGTGTCCCGGGTACGGCTGCTGGTGTTGAATTGAATTTCATGGATGTGGCGGGGTCTTCCACAGGGGCGTTTTTGCCCACTGGAAATGTTATTGATCAATTTGAAGGCATTGAGGTGACTTGTATGGATGTTGCCATGCCATTGGTGATCGCAAGGGCGGCTGACTTTGGTCTAACAGGGTCGGAGACCGCGGCTGAACTTGACGATAACCGCGATTTTTTTGAAAAAATGGAAGCGGTTCGTATTGCCGCTGGTCACGCTATGGGAATGGGCGATTGCAGCCAATCGGTAACGCCTAAATTTGGCTTGATAGCGCCGCATTCGGAACCCCATTATCAAGAACAGGGTCATATCATCACCCGTTATTTCATGCCGTGGAACACCCA
This sequence comes from Alphaproteobacteria bacterium, assembly GCA_011522975.1. Taxonomy (GTDB): domain Bacteria; phylum Pseudomonadota; class Alphaproteobacteria; order Puniceispirillales; family UBA1172; genus JAGWAQ01. The sequence goes on from WTHX01000082.1 coordinate 8,282, forward strand.
TCCCACCATGGCGGTGACAGGCAGCCAATGCTTGGCCTCATGCGCATTGACCCCGGGGACAATCGCAGATGGCATGATGGCAACACCAAATGGCAAACCTGTGACCGTGACGTTGCATCACCCCATGGGGGAAATGGATGTGGTGGTTGATTACGATATAACTGATGGCGTGTTTCAGCATCATTCCGCAGGGTTGATCCGCACCTGCCGCAAATTGGCCCAAGGGCAAGTGTTTGTGCCGTCATCTGTATGGGCAGGTTGATATGAAAGTTGCAGTTCTTGATGATTGGTTTGACACGTTAAGGCATTTGCCTTGTTTTCAGCATCTTGATGGTTTTGATGTTGATGTTTTCACCGATCACGTCACCGACACGGACGCTTTGGTTGAAAGGCTGAAACCTTATGATGCCATCACCCTGTTCCGTGAACGGACAGCGATCACGGCTGAATTGGTAGAACAATTGCCAAATTTGAAATTAATCTCACAGCGCAGTGTCTATCCGCATATTGATATCGAAGCCTGCAGTAAACATGGGGTCTTGGTTTGCTCTAATCTTCATGGCAGTACTCCGCCTTATGCAGCAGCGGAACACACTTGGGCATTGATCATGGCGGGAATGCGTGATCTGCCTGCGCAAATGTCGAGTCTTCAAAAAGGCCAATGGCAGATTGGTGTCGGCAAGACTTTGCATGGCCGCACCCTTGGGCTTTACGGCTATGGCCGCATCGCCAAGCAAGTTGCGATTTATGCCAAAGCCTTTGGCATGAAGGTAATATGGTGGGGGTCTGAAGATGGCCGCGCCCGTGCCCTAGCCGATGGGGAAACTGTCGCCAGCAATCGCCATGGGTTTTTTGCTGACCCAGATGTTGTCAGTGTTCATGTCAGGATGAAGCCTGAAACCAAAGGGCTGATCACAAGTGATGATCTTTCCGCCATGCGCAAAGATGCGTTATTTGTGAACACGTCACGCGCAGGGTTGATTGAAAAAGACGCGTTGTTATCCGCGTTAAACCAAGGCCGCCCGGGGAAAGCCGCCATTGATGTGTTTGATCAAGAACCGATCACTTGGGCGGATGACGAATTGGCCTGCCATAAAAATATCATCGCAACCCCGCATATCGGGTTTGTCACCGAAGATGAACTTGAATTGCAATTCAGTGATATTTTTGAACAGGTCAAAGCCTTTCACCAAGGCGCGCCCAAACATATGATTAACCCTGAAGTCTTGGGCTAGGGCTTTTTTTGAAATCGTAGGGCAATCGCCGGCATGGTCAGGAAGATCAAGATCACCCTGATGGTATGGTGAAAGGCAATAAAGGCGATATCAAAGCCAAAAATCACCGCCAGCAACGTCACCTCATAAAGCCCGCCCGGAACAAAGGCCAACCAGACTTCAAGCACGGTGATTCCCAACCCATAGGCGATCAAGACAGCGGCGCTGAAATACAGCGTCAAGATCATGGTTGTGTTGATCATCGCATCTTTCAGATAGATCATTAATTCAGCAAATTTGACCTGTGCCAATCGCGCGCCAACCCCACCGCCAATGGCCAATTGCGCCAGCATGACAAATTCAAAAATGCGCGGAATATTAACAATGCCCAAAGCATGACACCCCGCGCTTAACAAAACAGGGCCTAATAAATGGGGCATCGGCAGGCGAATAATCCGCCCCAATAAATAGCCGCCAATGGCAATCCCGATGAATGACAGCATTTCAACAAGGCTTAGGTCCAACAACCCCGGCATGGATTTGAGCAATTGGTTGGAGGCGATCACAGCATCCTGACCTTCGATTGCCGCCAGCAACAATGGGGTTGAAATAAAGACAAAAGCCACTCTGACCAAATGAAAGAGGGCCACGATATAATCTTTTTCCACCATCTCACGTGCCATCACAATGGCCTCGGCTTGGCCGCCTGGGATGGCGCATAAAACAGCCGTGACAGGCTTGTATTTCCGGACGCGGGTTAAAAACAGATAGCCAATTATTGAAACAATCGCTGTCACCACCATCATGGCGATCACCGTCGGGGCATAGGCGATGGTTCGGGCAATCAAATCACCTTGAAAAAAACTGCCGATAAAAACACCAAGCCCCAAAACAACAGGGATATGAAACCACCGCGCCACCCCTAGGTGAGGTTGTAAAGGCTTGATGGCCCCGCCGATAAACCAGACCCCGAATAAACTGCCCATCAAAAACGGCGCCGGGACATTAAATTGCAAAAACAACCATCCTGTGATGGCGGCGATCGCAAAGGTCAGCGCCATTTTTTGAATATCGGTTTTGATCTTGGGCAGGGCGTCTTGAAGGGGCATTTTAATCGATGTCATTGGTGTTGATGGTGGTCATCAGGCGTAAGCGGGCTTCCAGACCATGCATCAAATGGGTTTTCATGGCGGCTTCTGCGGCTTGGGCGTCACTGTTTTGCAAGGCTTTATTAATGGCGTTATGTTCTTGCTGGATGCCATGGACACGTTCTGGCAATGAATAGGCGGTCACCCCCAAAAGGATCAACAGCCGTGACAGGCGGTCATAACTTTCAGTCAAAAAAGGGTTGCCAGCCGCCGCCAGAATACTGGCGTGAAACTTTGAATTAATTTGCGCCAATTGATCAGGGGCGGCGCCTTTGTTGATCATTTGGTTTTCGTCTTGATTGATCGCATCAATAACGTTCTTTTCAGCAATGCTGGCACGTTTAGCGGCTTGATATGCCGCCATGCCCTCAAGCGTGGCGCGCATTTCATAAAGGTTATTCACCGCGCTCCAATCCAGTTGCCGGACGCGGATACCATCATCATCATGACTTAGAATGCCATCAGCCTTCAGCCCTGCCATGGCTTCCCGTAATGGCGTGCGGCTAACCGACAGTTGCTGGCCCAATTCAGTTTCGATCAATCGAGTCCCCGGGGGCAGATCACGGGCTGCAATCGCCGCCAGAATCATATGCCGGATACGTTGCGCCATGGCCTGTTTGTCACCAAACCGTGCGCTGATCTCTTGCTGATATTGAGGCCAATTGACCATAGAAATTCCTAAGCTTCTGGTTGACAGATATCACCTGCCCTCGTATCAGTATACAAATGTATACAGATAAAGACATCATTTTTTCAACCCCATGGGATGTGGTGGTGATCGGGGCGGGCAATGCAGGGCTTTGTGCCGCTATCACTGCGGCTGAAGCAGGATGTTCGGTCTTGGTGGTGGAAGCTGCGCCAAAAGACATGCGTGGCGGCAATACCCGCCATACCCGCAACCTGCGCGCCATGCATGATGAACCCACCGATGTGCTGACCGATGCTTATACATTTGAAGAATATTTTGATGATTTGATGCGGGTCACTAAAGGCATCACCAATAAAGAGCTGGCCGAATTGACCTTGCGGGAATCAAGCGCCTTGACGTCATGGCTATCGGCAAGGGGGGTGCGGTTTCAACCGGCGCTTTCAGGCACGTTGAATTTGGGCCGGACGAATGCGTTTTTCTTAGGTGGCGGGCGGGCGCTGTTAAACGGGCTTTGCCGTCACGCTGAAAATCTTGGCGTTCATTTGATTTATGATGCACCTGTGGCCAGCCTTGATATTGACGATGGGTTCTGCCGCGGCTTGACGCTTGAGGGCGATGACCGCTTGATAAACGCCAAGAAAACCATCACCACCGCAGGCGGATTTGAAGCCAATCTGGATTGGTTGGCCGAAGGCTGGGGAGATGCGGCGAAAAACTTTCTGGTACGGGGGACGCCCTATAACAAAGGCCATATTTTAAAAAACCTGATTGACCAAGGGGCCAAGCCTGTTGGTGAATTGGATCAATGCCATGCGGTGGCGATTGATGCACGGGCACCGAAATATGATGGTGGTATCGCCAGCCGGATCGATGGCGTGCCGTTTAGTTTGGTGGTCAATAAAAATGCCGAACGCTTTTATGATGAAGGCGAAGATTTTTGGCCAAAGCGTTATGCCATATGGGGGCGTCTGGTGGCGGCACAGCCCGATCAAGTTGCCTATGCGTTGTTGGATAGTGATGGGGTGAAACGGTTTATGCCATCGGTCTTCACGCCGATCAGCGCCGATACAATCGAAGGCTTGGCTGAGCAACTCTCCCTTGACCCGCAAGCCACCGCCGCCACGGTTGCGGGCTTTAACGCCGCTTGCCCCGAAGGGCCGATTGACCAATCCATTCTTGATGGCAAAGCCACCCAAGGCCTAACCCCTGAGAAAACAAATTGGGCCGCGCCAGTTATAAAACCGCCATTCTATGGCTTCCCCCTCAGGCCGGGCATCACTTTTACCTATATGGGGGTTGAGGTGAATGACCATGCTCAGATTATTTTTGATGATGGCAAGCCTGCCGCCAATCTTTATGCCGCGGGTGAAATCATGGCTGGTAATGTATTGGGGCAGGGCTATCTGGCGGGGATTGGCATGACAATCGGCGGTGTCTTTGGCCGTATCGCAGGCCGTGAAGCGGCCCGAACGCTTAACAAATCAGTGGAACAAAACCCATGAATTTAGTTGATCTCGCCCAACAAAACAGCAGCCTTACCGATCAAAATCATGGTGATCTAGAGGGTCATGCCAGCCATGAAGAAACCCGCCGCATCATGCAGATTTGCAACGCCTGCCGTTATTGCGAAGGCTATTGTGCGGTTTTTCCCGCCATGGAAAGGCGGCGTGAATTTAGCCTAAGCGACACCGCCTATCTTGCTAATCTATGCCATAACTGCGGGGCGTGTTACCACGCCTGCCAATATGCCCCGCCCCATGAATTTGCTGTCAATGTGCCTCAAACATTGGCCGAACGCCGCATCGACAGTTACGCTGATTATGCTTGGCCACCTGCCATGGGGCGTGTTTTTGAAAAAAACGGGTTTCTGGTCTCACTTGTGATGGTTATCAGCCTGTCATTGGCAGTAGGATTAATGCTGGCGATGATCAACCCTGCATTGTTTTGGGGTGTGCATATTGGCGAAGGGGCGTTTTATAAAATCATGCCCCATACGGTGATGGCAGGCATACCGCTTGCGATCACAGCCTTTGTTATCGTCAGTTTTATCCTCAGTTGGCGTCAGTATTGGCGGGCAACAGGGATTAAATTTGGCGGCATCAGCGCGCTATTTGATGCGTTTTCGGCCAGCGCCAGTTTGCGTTACCTTGGCGGTGATAATGCTGGCGGCTCCCCGGGATGTCCATCAAGCGATGACCGGTCCAGCAATGCCCGCAAATATTATCATCATCTGACCTTCTATGGGTTTATGATGTGTTTTGCTTCAACATCTTTGGGGACGATTTATCATTACTTTTTGGGGCGTGAAGCGCCTTATGGGTATTTTGAATTGCCTGTCTTATTGGGCACGATTGGCGGCATTATTCTTTGTATTGGCACAGCAGGGCTTTGGATTGAAAAACGCCGTATGGACCCCGCCGTTCGGTCTTGGCGCAGTTTGGGCATGGATTATGCCTTTATCGGCTTGCTGTTTTGGGTCAGTTTGACAGGGTTGATCTTGCTGGCTTTGCGGGAGACATCATGGATGGGGCTGACTTTAGCCATCCATCTGGGGTTTGTTTATGGCTTCTTTTTGGTCCTGCCGTTTTCAAAATTCGTCCATGGGCTTTACCGCTTTGCGGCTTTGATCCAAAGCGCCAGTGAAAGCAAATCCCATTGATCTGATAAATCCGCAGGATAAGGCTTTCTTTTTATGATGAATGGGTCATATTATTGACCAATATAAATTCATAAAAAGGAATTCCCCCATGTCAGAAAAACATACCGGTTCATGCCATTGCGGTTCTGTTGAATATCAAGTCACCGGGCCTTTTGCCAAAGGCGCTGTTTGCGATTGTTC
>WTHX01000082.1:14231-19238 GCA_011522975.1 Alphaproteobacteria bacterium
CTGTTGAATATCAAGTCACCGGGCCTTTTGCCAAAGGCGCTGTTTGCGATTGTTCGATTTGCACCCGAAAAGGGGCTGTGATGGTGATGGTTGACCGTGATAAATTAGAAGTCACCAAAGGCGCTGAAAACCTGACGGAATATCAGTTTAACACCAAAGCCGCGATCCATTATTTCTGTAAGACATGCGGGATTTATACCCATCATCAAAAACGCCGTGATGATAATTATGCGTTTAACATTGGATGTGTTGATAGCCTTTCTGTTGATGACTTGGAAGAAGTCATGAAGATTGAAGGCAGTGCCTTCAGCACCGTCGAAAGTGAATAGGGGATATTATGTCTAAAGTTCTTCAAATCGTAATTTATAAATCCATTGCTGATGATGAAAAATTGGCGGCCTATGCCAAACTTTCAGCCCCAGCCATGCAAGCCATGGGCGGGCGTATTCTGGCACGAGGCATGCCCATTGCCATGAAAGAATCAGGTGAGCCTAGCCGTACTGTTGTGATTGAATGGGACAGTATGGAAGCCGCTGAAGCCGGCTATAACAGCCCGGGCTATCAAGAGGCATTGGCCGCCCTTGATGGCGCCGCTGTGCGTGAGTTCCGCTATATCGAAATGGCTTAACCAAAGCCATTACGAACAAGCCAGAGGAGATAATGATGGCATTTCAAGATTTGATTGATGACTTTAACCGTGACGGTTATGTCATGCTTGAAAATGCCATCAGCCCTGAGGCGGTTCAACGCCTTTGCCAAAACTTGGACCAATGGACGGAAGAATCCCGCCAATTTGATGGGCCTTATGGTGAGACGATTGATCACCGTCCCCGCTTTGATGTTCAACCCCATGTCCATTCCAAAGACAACCCCGCATTGCGGCGGGTGGCGTCACCTGTTGAGATCAGTGATGATTTTTGGGCCGTGGCTCAAGATAATGCAGCGCTTGATCTGACCGCGGCGATCTTTTCACCGAATATCAAATTCTATGCCTCAAAAGTGAATTCGAAATTGCCTGGGTCTAAGACCGAGGTCAAATATCACCAAGATTTTCCGTTTGATCCTCATACCAATATGGACATGATGACGGTGTTGATTTTCTTGGATGATGTCACCATGGAAAATGGCCCGTTGCAATTGGTCCCAGGGAGCCATAAAGGCCCGCTTCATTCGCTTTGGCAAGGCGGCAAATTCACTGGCGCGGTTGCCGATGATATCGAACAAGAAGCGATCAAACATTCGGTGGCTTGCACCGGCAAAGCAGGGGATGCCTGTTTGATGCATTCTGCCGTTCTGCATGGGTCATCTGCCAATTTAGGGCAAGACCCAAGGCGTCTCTTTATCGTGACTTATGTGGCGGAAGACGCGCAGCCATTTGTCCCTAATCCGATTCCAACGATTTATGATGGCACGATCGTCAGGGGCAAGGAAACAGGCCAAGTGCGCAGCGTTCCTTTTCAGATGGATCTGCCTGAACACCCCAAGACAGCGTCCTTTTTCGGCCAGCAAGAAGGCCAGTAATCTCACAGGTTTAATATGGCGCGGGCCTCGGCGGGGCTGGCAATAACGCGGTCATATCGTTTGGCAATATCGGCGGCTCTTTTGACCAAGGTCGCGTTAGATGGCGCCAATTGATGGCGATCCAGCCTGATATTGTCTTCTAATCCTGTTCGCATATGCCCACCGCTCATGGCGGACCATTCATTGATAACGATTTGATTGGCCCCAATCCCTGCGGCACACCATGGCGTGTCTTCTCCAAACAGACGTTTGACGGTTTCGATGTAAAAATTGAATACAGTTCTATCAGCGGGCATGGCGTTTTTTACCCCCATGACAAATTGAATATAGGGTTGTTTTGGAATGTCACCCGCTGCTGCCATTTCGGCGGCTTTGAAAAGATGGGATAAATCAAAAATTTCAATTTCAGGTGTGATCTGATGCTGGCGCATTTCCGCGGCCAGCCATGCCACCAAGGCCGGGTCGTTTTCATAGATGCGGTTGGGGAAGTTGTTTGATCCCACTGTCAGGGATGCCATATCTGGGGCAAGCGGCAACATCCCGCCTCGTTCTTGACCCGCGCCGGAACGCCCGCCGGTGGAAAATTGAATGATCATGCCGGGGCAATGTTTTTCAACCCCTTCTTTAAGGGCGGCGAATTTTTCAGGATCACTAGAAGGGGTTTCATCGTCATTGCGGACATGGGCATGAAGGATAGATGCGCCTTCTTCAAAAGCCGCATGGGTGCTTTCAATTTGTTCGGCAATAGTGATGGGAACCGCAGGGTTGTTTTCTTTGCGGGGCAGAGACCCGGTAATCGCAACACAGATGATGCAAGGTTTCATGGCAAATCCTTTATCGGCGGGATTTTATTTTAAGTCCCTTAGATGTGGGGTTATCCTCCGCATTGACCAGTTTGGGACATAAAACAAAGAGAATGAATTTCTAATAAATGTCATAAATTAAAATATAAATCCAATTTATCATTTATTTATAAAATAAATCGATAAAATATTTGGATGATTCACCATATTTCAGAAAAATATTCTAAACCTGTTCATCTTCTTGAAAGGTGCAGTCATGGAAACTCTTTTAGACGTGATCATCACATGGCGTGATGAATTTGGCGTGACCCCGCTGGTCTTGGCGGGTGGCGGTATCATTGGGCTTATTTTTGGCATTTTTGCTGAACGTAGTGATTTCTGTTCCCGCATGGCTTTATCGCATTTAATGGACGGAACATGGCGGCGTAATTCATCATCTTTGTTGACGGTGCTGATCGCTATGGCAGTGGCTCTAATCGGGGTTCAAGCGGCGGTTTATTCGGGTCTGACGGGTTTGGATCAGGCGGTCTCCCATGAAACAGATTTGCGTCTTGGCGGCATCATCTTGGGCTCAATGCTATTTGGCATTGGCATGGTTTTGGCGCGAGGCTGTGTTTCACGTCTTTTGGTGTTGTCAGGCCGCGGCAATAGCCGAGCCATGATCACGATCGTCTTTTTGGGTTTGGTGGCCTGGTCTTCCATCAGCGGTGTGCTTTCTGCCCCGCGTCTGGCATTGGCAGGTTTTGGTTCAATTCCTCTGGCGGCAAACCATACCCCTGTTATCAGCGGATTAATCGGGCTTGGTCTGTTGCTTGCGCTTTTGATTCTCTGGCCGCATCGCCACAATTTTAAACTTGCTGATGCGGTTGCCCCTGTTGTTATTGGCGGGTTGGTCTTGGCCGGATTTTTAGTGACTGGGGTTATTGGCGCCGATGATTTTGACCCGGTGCCTGTCGAAGGGTTGCGGTTCTTACAACCGGTGACGGAGACCTTGTCTTATTGGGCTTATGCTTCGGCTTTGCCGTTAAAATTTGGCTTGGGGCTGGTCGTTGGCACGATCTTGGGCGCGGCAATCTCCGCCTTTATCTCAGGCCGCAGTCACGTTGAAGGCTTTGAAAATGCCCCCCATCCTTTGCAATATCTTTCGGGTGCGGTGTTGATGGGGTTTGGCGGTGTTGTTTCAGGCGGATGCACTGTCGGCTGGATGCTCAATAACGCGGCCACAGGGCATATCGGGGTTGTTTTGGCGATTTTTGGATATGTCATTGGCTATAAAGTGACCCAAACACGGATCTTGCCTTTTGGCCGTGGTCAATCAGCCCCACAATATTAATCGTAATCTCAACGCTATGATTTAGCCTGGCAATTTTCCGTCTAGAACATAGGTCAGGATTTGAATGACCTGCAATGGCGTTTCCACCACCGCTAATGCCGCGGCATCAACCTCTTTCAAAGCGTGTTGATGGTCTGCACCATGCATGACAATCAGTGACTTGCCCAAGGCGGCGGCATATCCCGCATCAAAAGCAGCATTCCATTGTTTGTATTTTTCGCCAAACCGCACCACCACAATATCAGCATCGGCAATGGCCTTGCGGGTACGGATGGCGTTTAATTTCGCGCCTTTATGGTCATGCCAGAATTTATCAGGCTCATCCCCAAGGATGGCAACACCGCAATCATCACTGGCGGCGTGGTCTGTCACAGGGGCTGAAAACTCAACATCCATGCCTTTTGCCCCCGTAATGATCTGATCACGCCAATCTGTATGGATCTCACCAGAAAGATAAATTTGAAGCGCCATAATATCCTCTTAAAAAATGCCGTTAAATGATTTAAACATGGAAGACCATAGCAAAAGGATGACCCAATGGCCACCGAAGCCAGCAAAACAAATGCGTTACGATCCCCTGAATTTTTTGCCCAATACCTGTCTGGCTCTGTGATTGATATTGGTGCAGGGGATGACCTTGTTGTGCCAAATGCAGAGATTTTCGACCTTCACCAAGGCGATGCCAATCATATTTTGGATTATCGTAAGCCTGAACAATATGACACGGTTCATTCCAGCCATTGTTTGGAACATATGTTTGATTCCCGCCAAGCGTTGAAAGATTGGTGGCAATTGGTCAAACCAGGTGGCTATATGATCACCGTTGTTCCCCATGAAGACCTTTATGAACAATTTGCTTGGCCATCAATTTTCAATCATGACCATAAAGCCACGTTCCGGCTGGGCACGCCGGACAGTTGGTCTCCTGTCTCGATTGACATTCTTGCCGCATGCCAAGATCTGCCCAAGGCAAAAGTGATCGAACATCGCATTTATGATGAAAACTATGATCATGACCTGCTGTTTCCTCGCGGCCAGAAGCCGAAAAACCATCGGGCGTTTTGGAATCGCCAAGTCTCCAGCATAGCCCGCCGCATTAAAGACAGGGGCTTGCGGACAAAATTACTAAAGTTCCAATTGTCGCGTGGTTATCCCATTGACCAAACCGCAAAAAGCGATGCGCTGGCTCAAATTGAAATTGTTGTCCAGAAGCAGGTTTGATCAAGTTTAGCCTTCAACCCTCACGGTTTCAGGTAACTATACCCCATTTCTTGCAAGGTGATGATGCGGGCAATTCCTGTTTGGGCGATGGTGACTTCATCAATCAATTCAGGTTTTGTCCCTGTTGAT
>WTHX01000083.1 GCA_011522975.1 Alphaproteobacteria bacterium
ACCGAAACCTGTTGCCGAAGATAAAGCCCCACCACCGCCACCACCGCCACCGCCAGCCCCGCAACCTGAACCTGAACCACAGCCGTCACAGGCGGAAACAGTGGCGGAGGCCGTGCCTGTGCCCGTGCCAGAACCTAAGCCGGAAAAAGCGCCTAAACCAAAAACTGAAAAGAAAACGTCGCCGAAACCTGTCGCCGCGCCACCGAAACGGCCGATCCAGAAATCACCTGAATATAAAAAGCGGCAAGAACAACAAGCCCAATTGACCAGCAAATTAAAGGATTTGACGGAACGGCAGAAAACCTTGCGTAAGAAAAAAGAAGAAGAAGACCGCAAGAAAAAAGAAGCCGAAGCAAAATTGGCCAAATTGCTGGAACAACAACAAGAAAAGCAAGACAAAGCCGATCAAGCTGAACGCGAGGAAACCGAAGAAAAAATGGCTGATCTGATTGGCCAAGCGCTCAATACCCCGCGCAAAACCTCAGGCAAATTAGGTATTTCTGATCAAGATCGGTTGCGCAGTCATCTGGCGGTATGCTGGACACCACCCCCCGGGGCGGCGGGTGCTGATACTCTTATTGTTGACATAATTGTGCGGTTAGATAAACGTGCTGAAGTGAAAGATGTTGAAATTGAAGATAAAAATAGAGTGAAATCAGATCCAACATTTAAAGCCGCGGCACGGGCGGCACAGCGTGCGGTCTTTGATTGTAGCCCATTGCCCTTGCCGTTGGATAAATATGAAGTATGGAAAGAATTGCAATTTGCTTTCGATCCGCGTTTTATAACGAGAAATTAATTTTGGCAGACTCCCCTTTGATTTGATAACGGCTTGATGATGATGACTATATTTCCCCGCATATTACCATTTCTGATTGCAGTTTTAATCAATATTGGCCTGATTGTACCCAGTTATGCCCAGACGGAACGGATCACCATCACCGAAGGCACGGTGGAGCCAACCCCCATCGCGATTGCTGATTTTACCGATCAAACAGGCCGGCCCGGTGCCTTTGGCCGCATGATCGCAGAAATTATCAGCAATGATTTGGATGGGTCAGGCATGTTCCGCCCTGAAGCCAGCGCATCGCTCATCCCGCCACCTCGGACGCCATCTATTAAGCCAGATTTCAGTGAATGGACACCGCTTGGGGTCAAAGCCTTGTTGGTGGGTTCTGCCCAAGAAAGCGGAAATGGCATGATCGAAGTTGTCTTCATCCTTTGGGATGTGGTGACGGAACGTGAGATTATCGCAGGAGAAGGCGAGGTTTCAGAAGCAGGCTTGCGCCGTATTTCGCATCAGATTGCCGATCTTGTGTTTGAAAGTTGGACAGGGGACACAGGCTATTTTGACACGCGGATCGTCTATGTTGATGAAAGTGGCCCGCCTGAACGCCGCATCAAACGGCTGGCGATTATGGACCAAGATGGCCATAATCATACATATCTCACCGATGGATCATCACTGGTGTTGACCCCGCGGTTTTCACCGCAGGTGCAAGAAATTGCTTATCTCGATTATTTCAATGACAACCCTAATGTGTATTTGATGAATGTCAGCACAGGCAATTCTGAATTGTTAGGCACCTTCCCTGGCATGACCTTTGCGCCGCGGTTTTCATTTGATGGAAAAAAATTGATTATGTCGCTGGCGAAAGACGGGCTGACCGATATTTATGAAATGGATTTATCGACCCAGCAGGTTAATCAACTGACCAAAAGTTCATCAATTGACACCTCACCATCCTATTCGCCCGATGGCCGTAAAATTGCCTTTAACTCCGATCGCGGCGGCAGCCAGCAGATTTATGTGATGAATGCCAATGGCAAAAATGTCAAACGCATCAGTTACGGCAAAGGCCGCTATGCGACGCCGGTATGGTCGCCGCGCGGTGATATTATCGCCTTTACCAAAATGTATAAGGGTGAATTTTTCATCGGCGTGATGAACACAGATGGATCAGGCGAACGGCTTTTGGCGCGTGGATTTTTGGTGGAAGCCCCGACTTGGGCGCCAAACGGCAGGGTATTGATGTATTTTAAACAATCCCCAACAAATGATGATGGCAGTGGTGGGGAGAGTCACCTTTATCGGATTGATATTACTGGTTTTAACGAACGCCGGATGGTCACACCAAGTTTTGCGTCTGATCCTGCATGGTCACCAAGCTTGCCTTAAAAAGGCATTAAATTGTACTTTTCATGAATATAAGGGCGCTTTACGGATCTTATGCTTGACTTTTCATGACATAAATGGTTGTTCTCACACCAAATTTAGAGTATTAATTTGATAGTTAATCAATGTCGGTTTCACCGGCTGTTCCTAAGGAGTATAAACCATGACAAAACGTTTCTTGGTTCTTATTGCGGCCATTGGCCTTCTCGCAGCTTGTGAAACTGCACCAAAAGACGCAGGTGATGCAGCAGGTGCTTCAGGCGCTTCATCAACTTCATCAACCAGCGACACATCAGCATCAGCGTCATCATCTGAATCTGCATCAAGCGCAGCGGCCACACCTGCTGAAGAACTGGCCAGCATTGGCGATCGTGTGTTCTTCGAATACGACAGTTCAGCATTGAGCGCGGAAGCAAAAGCAACATTGTCTGCACAGGCAGCCTTCCTTGCTGGAAACCCTTCTGTCACAATTACGGTTGAAGGTCATTGTGATGAACGCGGCACACGCGAATACAACCTTGCATTGGGTGAGCGTCGCGCGACTGCTGCCCGTGACTATTTGGTTGCACAGGGTGTTAACGCTGCTCGTATCAAGACCATCTCATACGGCAAAGAGCGTCCATCATTCATCGGTTCTAACCCATACGCCTATTCAAAGAACCGTCGTGCTGTTAGCGTTATCCGCTAATCACGCTTTATAAATTCAAAAACGCCTGACCATTTGGATCAGGCGTTTTTTTTGCCATATTTATGACTAATTATTGGGCTAGTTAAATCAAACAATTAACTTTGGTAAGATCAATATGACTCGTTTCATTTCACACATTCGTTCTATGCGCCTTCTGGCGGCTGTATTGCTAATAACTTTTGGTGGTTTTGGCCAGGCTTATGCCCAATCCGCGTTTGAACTTTATCAAGACCGACTTGTTGCCCTTGAAGAAAGCCTCAAAGAAGTGCGTGGGATGGTGGAAGAAGACTTGCGGTCACTCAAGCAAGCCATCGAAGATGGCAGCGGCGATAGTCAAGAGATTACCGACCTGAAAAACAGGATGGATAAAATCATTGATCGTTTGGGCTCGCTCAACAATCGTATTGAACGCACGCTAGAAGTTGCCAGTGACAATGAATTTCGCCTTCTCCGCATGGAAAAGCGGATTGATAGCCTGATGCGTATGGGGATTGAAGGCGGGCTCGGTCAAATCCAGCAACCAACATCACCGTCAGGCATCGGCGCCGGTGAAGTGCCGCAAGCAGGCTTAAGCGTGAATGAAAACAACGAAACCGTCTGGACAATGGGGGCGGATAGCCTGAATGAAGAAATCAACAACCTGCCGCAACCTGATGATGCTAATCTTGTTGAAACAGGCTCCGATAATGGATCTGATCAAAGTGAAGCGACCGAAGACAGCGGTGAAACTGAAGTTGCCACAACTGAAGGTGATCAGACCGCTACACCTGTAAAAGCCTCTGTTCTGCCTGATGTGTCGCCTGACGAACAATATCGTTTTGCTCTGGGTAAAGCCTTACAGAATGATTTGGTCATGGCCGAAGACGCGCTGGCTGAATTTATCACCACCAATCCTGACCATAGCCGCACCAATGATGCAACCTTCTGGCTGGGGCGTGTGCAGTTCATGCAAGGGTCTTATGAACAGGCGGCAATGACCTTTACTGAGTTCAACACCGTTTGGCCAACCGATGCTCGGCGTGAAAAAACAACGCTTTGGATTGCTGAATCCATTTCCTATTTCGCACCAGCAGAAGAAGTTTGCGATTTGCTGGCATCTCTGCCAAGTTTAATCGAAGACCCCACGGATAATTTCTTTACCCGTCTTGATGGGCTTAAAGAAAAATCCCAATGTGAGGGCTAATTTAACCCTTTTGGAACCTGCCTTTGTCATGCCATGGATGATGTGAGACCTCAATTTTCGTGGCATGATCTTTGCATTAACGCTGGGCTTAATCCGCTAAAACAACCAGTTGTTTTGGCGGTTTCAGGCGGTGTCGATAGCATGGCTATGGCGCATATTCTGCATCAATTCTGGGCGCAATGCCAAAGTGAGCCCAAATCTTTAAGAGCATTAATTATTGACCATGGCATCAGGGCTAATTCAGCCCATGAAGCAGCCTTGACCGCACAACGCTTAACGGCTTTCGGCATTCCCAATCGAATTGAGCGGCTGGCCGCTCCAGCCCCAGAAACAGGCATCCAGGCATGGGCGCGCGACCACCGCTATCAAGCGCTTTGGCGTGAGGCGTGCCGCGACCAAGCGGTGATTGTGACAGGGCACCACAAAGAAGACCAAGCCGAAACCATCATGATGCGCCTTTCCAAAGGGTCTGGCATCAAAGGGCTGGCCGGGATGAAACTGCAATCAGATCGCCATGGCATTAAGATTATCCGGCCGTTCCTTTCTATTTCCAAACAAATGCTTTGTGATTACGCCGATCAGCATGGGATTGAATATATAAATGACCCATCGAATGATAACCCTCAATTTGAGCGGGTGCGCTGGCGGCAAGCGCAATCTCATTTTGACAGTATGGGTTTTTCAGCCGCCAATCTATCGCGTCTGGCCAGGTCTTTTGCGGCTTTGGATGAGGCAATCAATAATCAGATTCAAGGCTTTAAGGGCAAAGTTTTTGACCTGTCGCCATTGGGGCAGGGCTGGATTGACCATAGCGCGTGGCAAGGCTTGCCCGAAGTGCTTCAACGTCTTGTGCTAGCCCATATCCTTCAGCGTGTGGCAGGCAGTATCCATCCTCCATCACAAGACGCCTTGACGCGATTGCACGCTTGGTTTGATGATTTGCCATCAAAAGCCCGCACCCTTGGCGGGGTTGAATTTGCCCCTAAAGTCAATCAGGCGGGGCGGCAATTGGTCTGGGTCTATCCAGAGGCAGAACGCCCGTGGCAAGCCATGGATTACCCCGAAGGGCATCACATGATCGATGGCCGCTGGCATCTTTATTTGCCGCAATCTGCACATGTTTACCCGCTTGGCGCATCAGGTTTTGCCGAGGTGAAACACCTGCTTAAGCAATCCAGACAGAAGGATCATTCAGCACGGCCGGTTTGGCTTGATGCCCCAGCCCGAAGTTTCTGGCGTCTTCCTGTGGTGAAAAATCTGAAAAAAACCCCCAATTTTCTGGCGCAAAACCCCTTAATTGCCCTTGAAGATGGAGGCGTCATCCCCCATGTTATAAATATTGAGATGAATAAAAGCAAAACGTCCATGAACGCGGAAACATCATGGATGCGTTTTTCAGGACAGTGAGCAGATTTGGTGGCTAGTGTTGGCTTGGTCACCTTCAGTTGAGGCGAAAGGCAGAACCCATGAATAACATGGCAAGAAATCTCATTATTTGGATGGTCATTGGTGTCGTGCTTTTGGCGTTATTCAATATGTTCCAGAATAACAACACATCATCCCCATCATCCAAAGTGGCTTATTCTGACTTTGTCGCCCAGGTTGAAGCAGGCGATATGCGCGAAGTGACCATCGAAGGCAGCAACCTTTATGGTGTGACGCAGAATAACATTCCCGTGACGTCTTATATGCCTGAAGGCACTGATGTTGTTTCTGTCTTGCGTGAAAATAATGTTCGTA
>WTHX01000123.1 GCA_011522975.1 Alphaproteobacteria bacterium
GTCTCACCGTCACGGTCTGGACCATGGCAGGGGTGGTGTTAGCGGCTTGTGTTGGCGGCAGCACCCGATATCTGGAAGTTGAAGGTGATGGCATCGGCGGCGGCGGGACGGATCTTCCTGGCGGCGGAACGGATACCCCCACGGGCAACACCGATTATCCTGTCTTTGTGGCGGATGGGCCTGTTCAAGGCGCGAAAATCTTGATTGATGGCGAGGTTGTCGGCACAACTGGAGCAGACGGCCGTGCGGATATTGATTCCAAATACGAAGGCCAGCAGTTTACCGTTAATGTTGAAGGCGCAACAGATACCTACACAGGCGAAACGCTCTCTGGCACATTCACCTCATTGGCCAATGGGGAAGGCGGCATCGCGACACCATTAACAACGCTGGTGGCGGAAAAGGCGGCGGCTGATGGCTCGTCAAATGAAGCGGCGTTAGACGCGCTGATCAATGATATTTTTGGGGCAACAACGAATGGGGAGTATGATGACGTCTTGTCGGTGGAAGACATCACCAATTTTGACCATTACACCCGCCAATATGATGAGAATCAGCGTTTTGATACCCCCCAAGGGGAGTCCGAAGCCTATAAATCTGATGTCATCACGACCTTATCATTGGCCCTTACCGAATATTGGAATAAATCTGTAACAGATGCCAATGGCGATATTTCTAATTCTTATGGTGCCACGCCGCTTGATGCGCTGAAAGCCATTGGTGCTCGCATCAAAGACAACACTGTTGATAATGATGATTCAAATGACACATCCTTTATTAATGAGATTCAGGGTCTGATCGATAATGGTAAGGCTAACCCTCTTGCCACAGGTGCGCCCATGGCGACACCTGAAACAGGCATCACCATCGACGAAGACACGGCGTTTAATGTTGGTGACTATGTTGGCAATAATGATGATCTGATCGCTGAACTCTTTGGCTTTTCAGACCCAGGCGGCAACAAAGCGAATGAAACCGCATCAAGTTTCAAAGGTATTATGATTATTGTTGATGATCTGGCACCTTACACTCTGACTTTGGGTGATGGTGCAGATGTGATAATCCACCGTTTCCGGAGTTTTCCAGACACCGCCTCGGATGATTACATCAATAGTGATGGTGGAGATGTGATCCATAATTTTAACGTTGGCACGGATAAACTTTTGCTGGTGGATGAAAACACTTCCACTCCTCTGGCAAATTGGGAAGCGTTTATCGCGGCAACTGACGCCACACATGGTGTTCGTTTTGATGTGATCACAAATGCTTCAGACGAGATTACAGGCCTAAAGATTGACATTGGACTACAGGGAACGGTTGATGGAGAGGATGCTGGTGTTGATGCTGGTGATACATTAACCATCAATTTTGTAACTCCTGTGGCCAATAGTGCCTCTGATGTTACAAATGGTACCGTCAATGAAGCCAGTGAATTGGCCTTCGTGACTCAACTCTTAGGCGGTGCTGATTATGTTGATGTGATTAGTGTCGATGACTTAAGCACCGATTACGGTATCACGATTGTGTAGTCCTAGCACCATGACTGAATCTTGGTCATGGTGTCACTATTCGATATCACATCACGTGATATCACTGTAACCGAAGGGGTTAGCGTCTTAATCACGCTAACCCCGATTGTTATCGTGTCGTAATCGGTGACAGTGGTATGACCGCCCTTACTTTATGAAGGTTTGTGACCAAATCCTCCGTCCGTTTCCACATCTCGTGCTACTTTCTTGATGCATCGGTTGAGAAAGTCAAAACCGCCATGTATATTACCCCCAAGCATGAGGTTTTAAGATGGCATCACAACAGAACACATCCCCCCAATCGGCTGATCAAATCAGACGCCGTGGTTTAATGCTGGTGTTATCTTCCCCTTCAGGGGCGGGGAAGTCTTCTATCTCACGGCAATTGCTGGATGCTGATGACAATCTGTTTCTGTCAGTTTCCGCCACCAGCCGCAAACGCCGCCCCGGAGAAGTCGAAGGCGTTGATTACAGTTTTGTGTCCACCGAAGATTTTCAATTGATGATCAATGGTCAGGATTTTATGGAATACGCCAAAGTCTTTGACCATTATTACGGCACGCCAAAAGCCCCTGTGGAAAAGCAATTGGCCGAAGGCCGCGATGTGCTGTTTGATATTGATTGGCAAGGCACGCAACAGATCAAAGCCCAAGCCCGTGATGATCTGGTGTCCGTGTTTATTCTGCCGCCATCGATTGCTGAGTTGGAACGCCGGTTGAATAAACGAGGGCAAGATTCACCTGAAACCGTCGCCAAGCGGATGTCGAAAGCAGCGGATGAAATGTCCCATTATCCTGAATATGATTACATTATTGTCAATCATGATCTAGACCAATCGGTGGCGCGGGTGAAAGCCATTCTTGAGGCGGAACGGCTGAAGCGGGATCGGCAAATTGGCCTGACTGATTTTGTCAAAAACCTGCGTGATGGGCATTAAGGGGACGGGCATTAAGGGGATGGGCATTGATCGCGGGGTTCTGCTTTTACGTTAATCTGGCCTTAAGGTTTTAAAGATTTTTAGTCTTTGATATCACCGACATTTTTATTGCGCCTGCCGCCCATATCATCGCGGGTGCGTAATTCAGATTCCGCTGAAATACGGCCATGGGCGAGGGCAGTGATGCCATCCATCATTTCCGCCACAATATCCCGCGCCCGCTTGACCGAATGGCGCGCCCGCAAAAACCCATGGGGCAAGCCTTCCGCCACCAAAACCTTCACCCAAACATGGTGTTGGGTTAATTTTTCGGCATAATCAGGCGTGTCGGAAAAAAGCGGGTCGCATTCCGCACCGATCATTAGCGTTGGTGGGGATTGACCAATATCGGGATAGGCCATGGGCATGGTTTGTGTGTCTTCACGCATGGGGCAATCGAAATATTCTTCCCAATAATACTTAACCTGTTCGGTGGTCAGCATGGGGGCATTGGCTTGGGTGATGTAACTGCCTTGGTTTAAAGCGCCGCCCAACATAGGGTAAATCAGGACTTGCCCCATCAACATATCGCCCATTTCATGGCTGATCATGGCGGTGAGCCATGCGCCGGCGCTGTCGCCCACCACTAATGTGGGGCATTCTTCTTCGGTCAGATGCGCCACGACTTTGCGGCAATCTTCAAGGGCGGCGGGGTGTTTATGTTCAGGCGCCAGGCGATAATCAACGGCAATGACATTGCAATCACTGGCGGCGCAAATTTCAGCGCAAATATCATCATGGCTGTCGAGGCTGCCCACCACAAAACCACCGCCATGGATATAGACAATCTGGCCATAGGGTTTCGGGTTTTTGGCATAAATCCTGACAGGGACGCCGGCAATCTCTTGGTCTTGTGTGGTCACGCCCTCGGGGTGGCCGTTGTGAAAATGCTGGCAAATATCGGCGTAATTTTGCCGTTGTTCCGTGATCGAAGCGTTATCAGCGCCATTCGGTAAAATCGACCCCATGGTGGCGATGAAATCTTGGGTGTCTTGATCTATTTTTGTGGTCATTGGCTTCCCCTTATTCTCTTAATTATGGGGTAAAATGACCTGTAATCAATCAAATTGAAGCAAGAGCGGCTAGGATTTGCGCCAAAATCCTGTCACGGTCATGACAAGGGCAAAGAATGCCGCCAACATCACCACCATGCTGGGGCCGGTGGGGGTATTGGCCTCAATCGACAGCACCATGCCGCCAACAACCGCCAGCATCCCGATCATAATGGCGGTGATCGCCATGGCTTCAGGGCTGCGGGTGAGGGGGCGTGCTGTTGCGGCGGGGATAATCAACATTGATGTGATCAATAAAACCCCGACCATCCGCACCGAAACCGCGACGGTGATCGTCATTAAAATCAAGATCAGGATTTGCATAAATTTGGTGTTAACGCCTTCGGCTTTCGCCAGGTCTTCGCTGATGGTTGCCAATACCAATGGCGCCCAAAACTTGATCATTAATCCTGTGGAGATGATCAACCCTATGCCGATCAAGGTGAGGTCCGTGGGCTTGACGGTTAGAATATCGCCAAATAGCAAGGCGTGGAGATCAACAGGGATGCGCATGATGCTCAGCAAAACGATCCCGCCTGAAAGCGCGCCATGGGAAAGAATCCCCAAAAGCGTATCGGTCGCCAAGACGCCGCGATGCTGAAGCCAGAACAGCAACAGCGCAAAAGTCAGGCAAATTAATGTGATGGCCAGCGACATGGTGATGCCCGCGGCAAGGCCTATGGCGATCCCCAATAACGCGCTATGGGCAAGGCTGTCGCCGAAATAGGCCATTTTGCGCCAGACCACAAAACAGCCCATCATCCCGCAAATCACTGCGATGCCTAACCCCGCCAAAAGGGCGTTGATGACAAAATCCGCCAACCAAATATCAGCCATGGGGCGTCTCCCCGTGATGTTCATGCCCGTGATGGTGATCGTGGTGATGGTCGTGGTGATGGCCATGATGGTGGTCATGGTCATGCTGGTGTTGATAAATCGCCATCATCTTGGCCATGTCTTGACCAAACAGATGGGCAAATTCAGGATCACGGGCAACGGTTTGTGGCGCGCCAGAACAACAAATATGATGGTAAAGACAGACCACTTGCTGGGTTGAGGCCATCACCATATGCAGATCATGGCTGACCATCAAAATGGCAATGCCGCGGTTTTGGTGAATTTCATCAAGGGTTTTGTAAAATTGCAATTGCCCTGAAATATCCAGATTCTGGGCAGGTTCATCAAGGATGATCGCTTCGGGTTCATCTTGCAAGGCACGCGCCAGAAGAACACGCTGCCATTCCCCGCCTGAAAGACTGTGGATTGGTTTATGGGCAAGGTCATTAATGCCTAAATCATCGGTAAGGGTGGATCTATTTGGGGTCGATGCCTTTGATTTATTCAGCTCGATAAACCGCGCGACAGTGATCGGCAGGCTTGGGTTAACCGCCATGCGTTGCGGGATATACCCAATGCGGCTATAGGGCTTGCGTTTAATCTGGCCATGGTCGGGGGTGATCAAGCCCATCAGGCATTTCAACAGGGTGGATTTGCCCGCACCATTGGGCCCGATAATGGTGATAAAATCACCTTTCTTGACCTCTAAGGAGACCTGATCCAGCACCACCCGATTGTTAAAACGGTGGGAAATATTATCAGCAGAAATAATCATGATGATACAACAGGCTCAAACAACGGCAGGTTAACAACAATCTTGACAAAGACCCGCGATTTCTAGGACCGTATGTTGCGCCTGAAATCCTCTGTCTTTCGCCATGGCATTAATACGCGCAGAAAGGTTGGGATTGCAACATTCTTCGGCAATGCCGCAGGTTTGGCAAATCATGAAATAACAATCACAGGGCAATGTTTCAGGATGGCCGCAACCTGTATAGGCATTGAGGCTGTCGATGCGGTGGATCAGCCCTTGTTCCATCAAAAAATCCAAAGCGCGATAAACCGTCGGCGGTTTGGCTTGGCTGTCGGTCAGGCGCAATTGATCCAACAAATCATAGGCTTTGACAGGGCGGTGGCTTTGCCAAATCAAGGCCAAGACTTGCCGGCGTTGCGGGGTCAGCCTAATGCCGCGGGATTGGCACAAGGTTTCCGCGGTCGAAAGTGCCGTTTCTTGGCAATGGTGATGATCAGCGCAAATGCTCATGCAGAAATCCCTGTTGATTTATGATATGTCTGTCTCTTATACACATCTGT
>WTHX01000140.1 GCA_011522975.1 Alphaproteobacteria bacterium
GTCATTCTTGATATTGAAAAGATTGAAACCGCCAGCGCCATCAAAGACCTGCCTGCTAATTGGCGCTGGGTGGCGATTAAAGATTTGCCCGAAATGGCTTTACCCACGGTGATGGTGAAAACAGCACGGCTGGCAGGGGTTTGGGTTGATCCTTCAAAAGACGCCTAGATAATTAGGCCAGATATTAATGCCAGAAAACTTAGTGCCTAAAATGGCGCATTCCGGTAAAGACCATGGCCAGCCCCGCATCATCAGCGGCGGCGATCACATCGTCATCTTTAACAGACCCCCCCGGCTGAATAACCGCGGTTGCGCCAGCATTGGCGGCGGCCAACAGACCATCAGCAAATGGGAAAAACGCATCTGACGCCACCACAGATCCAATCACAGGGGATTGGTCCAGCCCTTTGTTTTCAGCCAAATCTTCTGCTTTTCTGGCGGCGATACGGCTCGAATCAAGGCGTGACATCTGGCCCGCGCCAATCCCGACAGTGGCCTTGTCTTTGGCATAGACAATGGCGTTGGATTTAACATGTTTGGCAACAGTCATGGCAAAGATCAAATCACGCATTTCACTTTCGCTTGGTTGGCGTTTGGTGACGCATTTTAAATCAAGGCTGCTGGGGCTTCCTTGGTCACGGCTTTGGGCCAAAAACCCGCCAGCGACGTTGCGGAACACCAATCCCGCTGCCGCTGGGTCAGGCATATCATGGGTCAATAACAGGCGAAGATTTGGTTTTGCCGCCATGATGGCTTTCGCCTCATCATCGGCATCAGGGGCGATCACCACTTCAGTGAAAATGCTGGTGATCTCTTTCGCCAATGAACCGGTGAGGGGGCGATTTAGCGCGATAATGCCGCCAAATGCCGAAACAGGATCAGATGCCAATGCAGCTTGCCATGCTTGGGTTAGGTCATCATGGCTGGCGACCCCGCACGGATTGGCGTGTTTGATAATCGCAATGCTGGGGGCGTCAAATTCAGCGACCAATTCAAATGCAGCATCAGTGTCATTAATATTGTTGAAACTAAGCGGTTTGCCTTGGATTTGTTCAGCGTTCAAAACCCCAGGGCGAGGGGTGCGGCTGGCGATCCGATAAAGCCCTGCATCTTGATGGGGGTTTTCGCCATAACGCATCATCTGAATCAATTCACCGCCAAGACTTAGGTTTTGGGGCAGGGCGTCATCGTCGCCTTGATCGCGCATCCAGCCTGAGATTGTGCTGTCATAATGGGCGGTATGGGCGAAGGCTTTAGCGGCAAGACGGCGGCGGGTGGCTTCACTCACACCACCATTGGCCATTTCATCCAACACGGTTTGATAATCGCCTGCATCGGTAATGATGGTGACAAAATCATGGTTTTTTGCCGCCGCCCTAATCATGGCTGGCCCGCCAATATCAATATTTTCAACCAGATCAGTTCGGCTGGCATCAGGCCGCGCCAATGTCGCGCCAAAGGGGTAAAGATTAACCACCACCAGATCAATGCCAGTGATATCTTCCCGCGCCATATCGGCAAGATGGCTGTCGTTATCCCGCCGTGCCAGAATACCGCCATGAATTTTGGGGTTCAGGGTTTTGACCCGGCCATCCATCATTTCCGCCGCGCCCGTGACATCTGCAACCGCGATTACGTCTATCCCTTGCTCGGCCAATAGTTTAGCCGTGCCGCCAGTGGAGATGATCTCAACACCTTGTTGGTTCAGGCTGCGGGCAAAATCTTCAATCCCTTGTTTATCTGAAACAGATATTAAAGCACGTTTGATCGGGGTGGCTGTCATGATGGGTCTCAATAGGGTTAAGTGTTTTATTCTGTTGTTCTGGTCAAAGGCGCTGGCTAAGGGTTTTGACCAAAGCAGCATATTACGTTTTTTTAGAGGCTGAAGGTTGTCGCCGCAAGGCCCATTTCACCGTCTTGTGATAATCTTGCCTGATTGTCGACAGCGGCATATTGAGCGTGATTTGCAAGCATTTTTCCAACCCATCTTGGCCAAGGACCACGCTGTCTTCGATGCTGATCTCAGCCCCAGAGGCTTTGAAATGCCATGGTGAAGACCCGCTTGGCAGTCGCAAGATCACATCCCCGCCCATGGAAAGGCTGGCTTTGATTTTCGGGTGCAGGTGAAACCGTATGGTCGCTTGATCAGGGATTAATCCCGGCGCGCCGGTGTAAAGCAATGTGTCTTCGCCTCTTAAATCATTGCCGCCTGTGGCCAGAAAAACCCGCCTCTGATGGATCAAGCCATGGCTTTTTTCATAGCCGTTATGTTTGGCTTCGGCCAATAACCCGCCTGTTGCAGGCCCTGTTTCAGCGCTGTCTGATGTCGCGTGGCGGCCTTGGGCGCTGTCTGATTTCGTGTCTGATGAATTGATGCGGTCCACCGATAATGTGGAAAATGCCGCGGTACCGCTTAAGGCTTCCGCCAGATCAGGCAGGTCTTTTTCAAATGATTTGGATTGTCCCGCGTTGATAATAATGGGGGTGCTGCCATTGGAAAATTCCAACGCCATGGCCCCCGCATCAGCACGGCCACCTGCCGCCATTACCATCGGCAAGGCCCAAGGGGCTGGGCTTGTGTTCATCATCACAACCGAACGGCCACTGGCCATGCGAATAAAGCCAGCATCACTGGCATGGGGGGAAATACGTCCTTTCGGTCCGGCGCGATCCAGAACATCATCGATATGGTCGGTTTGGATTTCTCGACTGCCTAGAATACGCATAAACTGACCATCCGCATGCCGCCACATTCGTGCTACTGCTCCCATCCGGGTGATGCTGTCATCAAGGGTGATCAAATGATCCTGAAAAGGATGTAATTTACGATCGGACTGAATATCATTTTTGGCATCACCAGAAAGCGGAGTGTGCTGGCTTGCTAACGCCCCTAGCCCAATTCTGGTTTCGATCAATTTTTGCATCAAATCCATATGCAGATCAGGTTGGCGGCTGGCATGGCAACCATCGGCCAGAAGCAATTCAAGATGGCCCTGCATCAATTCTTCAACAATGGCATCATCACGGGGGTCAGGATTTAAAAACGCTTCGGCTAGGACCAAGGCTGAAAGCGCGTCAATGCGATTGTTGCCATTGGCTAACTTGCGCCAGTCTTTTGTCAGCGCGAAACGTTGCATCCCAATGGCGGTGATGATCATCTGTTGTTGTGATGTGCTGGCAGAAGCGCCATACCAATCCCATGTCAGGATTAGGTTTTTCAACCTTTTGCTGATCAATTGCGGATGCCATATTTTTTGCGACCAACGGTAGTTTTGGTCAATCCATTCGGTGATAAAACGCCGCGCCAGCGTGCGGGCTTGGTTGCCGCCATATTCGCGCATATGACGCAGCCAAGAAAAATCATGCCATTGATCATCGGCGATTTCTTTGGGGTGACTGCCAGAGGCAAGGGGCTGGCCTAATGTGGCATGGCCTTTCCACGGGTCGCTTGGCAACCAATGGGTGGGAATAGCCGTGCTGACAGAACGGTAAGGCGAAAACGCAGAACGCCGGATCATGCTTTGTATCCGCGAAACTGACCAGTTTTCTAGCACGTCTGACCTCTTTATACCTTAATGAATTTTGCAATAAAAAACCCATCATTACCTTGCGGGATATTGCCGCGCGTGTCTAGGTCCTCTGGGTCTTGGAGGCCTGAGTTTTGAGGGGTTAATTGCAACGCATCAGGCATTAATCGAATGGCATCGCCATTTGTGTTTGTAACGCTAAAGCCCGGGGCGTCATCACTTGTGATCGGGACAGGCTTTAATGATGGGGGCGCGGATTGGATAATCTTCTCACCCTCATCTTTTAAGATCGAACACGTGACATAGACCAAAACCCCGCCCGGTTTCAGCCATGTTGCGGCTTGCGCCAGCAGCCCATGTTGCAAACGGTTCAGCATCGCCAAATCAGGGGCTTTTTGATGGCTTAAAATATCAGGGCGGCGGCGGATTGTGCCTGTGGCAGAACATGGCGCATCCAGCAAAACCGCATCAACCAGATCATCCCCCATTTGGTGGGTCATGCCATCGGCGATCACAATTTCAGGGGTCATTTTAAGCCGCGTCATATTGGCGTTTAATATTTTCATCCGCTCTGCCGATTGATCAAGGGCAATCACATCAGCCCCAGCGGCGATCAATTGCGCGGTTTTCCCGCCGGGGGCAGCGCAACAATCAATCACGCGTTTGCCTTGGATATCACCCAACAGCATGGCGGGCAGACTAGCGGCTGAGTCCTGCACCCACCACGCACCATCATCATAGCCTTCAAGCGCGTTGACCAGTCTTCCCTTTGAAGGGGTTTCCGCCAATCGGATAGAGCCATGGGGGGTTGCGATGCCGCCCAATTTTTCAGCCCAAGCCGCCACATCTTCTTTCGGGCGGATATCCAGAGCCGGGGCTTGCAATAGGCTTTCCATAATGCGGCTGGCGTCATCCCCCCAATCTTGGGTTAACGCTTCTTGCAACCAAGTCGGTGCATTGACCATCGGGTCTTGCGGGGTTGATTTGATGGCATTGCGGCGGCGGTCGATATTTCTTAACACGCCATTGGCCAAGCCTGTCAGGTGACGAAACCCGGTATTGCGCATCAGGCGTACCGCTTGGTCAACCGCGGCGTGGCTGTCGCTTTCCGCCCAGATCAATTCCACCACCGCCATGATCAAAATTGCTTCCGCCTTGCGATCACGGCGGTTGAGCGGCTTGGTCATCTGGCTTTTTAGAATGGCTTTCGCCGCCCCGTGATGGCGCAGGACCATGGTAATAAGGCGGCGGGCAAAGCGGCGATCGCGATCATCAAGCTTGTTCCAGCCGTCATGTTGATTAAGCGCATCTTGCAGCGGCAGGCCTTTGCCGATGATCTCTTGCATCAAATCTTGCACGATCTGGCGTGATGATACCGCAGGCTTAGCCTTGCGGCGGCGATCGGCATAATTCACTCTTGGTCGAAACGGTTTTTGTGATGGCGGTTTTGAGGTCATGATCAGGGGATAAGGGGTTTCCATGCTGATGTCCAGTATGTTCGCCATCTTGGCAACTGGCTTGCCATTTGGCCGAGGCATCGCCATATTAAGTCTCATGACTGATCCGACAAATAACAATGATAAAAAACAGCCGCCTTTAGTGCCCGAAGATGTGCCGATCCCGCCGCGTCCTGAACAGAAAGATGAAGCCGAGGTTTCGTCTGAAACAGGCGGTCAAAAAGGCCCTGAACCCACCCGCTTTGGGGATTGGGAAAAGGGCGGCCGCTGCACGGATTTTTAAGCCTTATGCCATCGTCTTCACCTGCTATGACCACCGCCTTGATGGTGCAAGCCGCCATGGCCATGGCCAATCGGTCTTTGGTGTCATGTGTTTTGATCCGCCGTGGTGACCATGATAATGGCGCGGTGCTGGTGCGGCTTGACCACCCTGATGGCAGTGCCAGCCTTGAAAGCCGGGTGTTGAATTTTGATGGCGGGTATGATTGGACGGTGGTGATGGGTGACCCGCCTTGCCCTGCCGCCGACATTGACGCGCGGATTGAAAAAGAACTTTCTTTTGATCCTGATTGCTGGGTGCTTGCCATTGACAGCGCCGTGGGGGATAACCCACTGAAGGCGATGGAATAGCGTGAAGCCTAAATCCGAGGTATAGCGCAGGTTTAAGGGTGGGTTATGGCTGATATTCCAGGGTTTATCATTCTGGATAGCGCGATGTTTGCGGTGCTGATCGCGGGCGGCGTCTTGGGGTATTATCGCGGGGCGATTAAATCCTTCATTCTATTGATGGCCATTTATATTCCTTATTTGGTCTATCTGCATTTTTCGGATCATATCAGCGCTTATGTTAATCTTGCCATTAGCCTAACAACAGGGGCGAATACCGCCAGCCTTGGGATTCTTTCAACGCTTTCGGGCTTGATGGGCGGCATTGGGTTGTTCAGTGGGTTTTTCTTGGCCTCAAGGCTTGTGCTGCGGGTGTTTGCCCTGCATGACCCCGGGATGCGCGAAAAACTGACTGGCGTGTTGATTGGCGTCATGGGCAATCAGATGATGGCGCTGGTCTCATTGATGCTGGTGTTTATGGCGTTGCCCGTGGCGACAACTGAGATCACGTCTAAATCGCTGTGGTGGAAAGCCAGCAAGCCTATTGCCCGGGTTATCTACCCCAGTTACAGGGCGTTGATTTTGGATCGGACGGAAAACCTGCGCAAGGCGATTGCCGAAGATGGCTTGATCCGTGCTTTGGCTGAAGGTGGGGTGGCGCAATCGGCAGATGATCTGGAAAAACAGATCAATGTCTTGGTCAAAGATGGCGTTGGGCAAGCGGTGAATTTGACGGGCGAATTGACCGATGAATTGAAAGAAATGGTCAAGACCATTGATATTGATGGGTTGCAGCAAGAGATCGATCAATTGATTGAACAAGGGCTGACGCCTGAAGATGTTGATCGCAAAATCCGTGAAGAAGATGCCCGCCGCCGCCAAATGCTGGATCAGCAATTGCGGGGCGGGGGGTAACACCCCAACGGACAGGGTCTTCAATCCAATATATAAACCCCAAATCGCATTTTTTTGTTCCGTTAACACCAGAAAACTTTTTGGTTTTGCTCAAACCTTGCCTATACAGTCGGATAGCATTAAATTGACGCCATGGTGAACGAGACCCCAAACAATACCGCTGGCCAGATGCCGCATTTGTCCGGCTGCCAATCTGTTGCCCAATCTGGCGCCCATCGCCTTTCTGTTGCGCCGATGATGGATTGGACCGATCGTCATTGCCGTGTTTTCCACCGCATGCTGGCGCCCCATGCCGCGCTTTATTCGGAAATGGTGACGGCCGATGCCATCATCCATGGTGATCGCGACCGGCTGTTGGCGGGGCATCATATGGCTGGTGAGGCGGTTGATCAAACCGATGCGGTGATCCTGCAATTGGGCGGCAGTGACCCTAAAAAACTGGCGCAGGCCATTGGTTTTGCCGCGCCGTATCACTATGCGGAATATAACCTTAATGTCGGTTGTCCGTCGGATCGCGTGCAATCCGGGCGGTTTGGCGCGTGTTTGATGGCGGAACCTGAACTGGTGGCGGCGTGCATGGTGGCGATGATCGATGCTGCTGGCGATATTCCTGCAACCGTCAAATGCCGCATTGGGATTGACGATATGGACCCTGAACAAGGGCTGAACCGTTTTGTTGAAACCGTTGCCAAATCAGGGGTTCAACATTTTATTATTCACGCCCGCAAAGCATGGCTGAATGGCCTGAGCCCCAAAGAAAACCGCACCATCCCGCCGCTTGATTATGATCGTGTTATCAGGCTGAAACAAGATTTCCCCGACCTTAAATTCAGCATCAATGGCGGGATCAGCCGTGTTGAAGATGCAGTGGATTTTGCCGATATTTTTCACGGTGTCATGGTGGGGCGTGCGGCCTATCAAACCCCAAATATTCTGGCTGAAATGGCGGCGGCGATTTTTGGCCATGATCAGGTTGATCGCATGGCGGTGGCGATGGCGATGGCGGATTATGCTGAAGGTGAATGCGCCAAAGGCACGAAATTGATTGCCATCACCCGCCATATGCTGGGGCTGATGCACGGCTTGCCCGGGGCGAAAGCATGGCGGCGGTCTTTGTCGGAAGATGCCCGGGGTGATGATGCCTCCCCTGATGTCATTCGCCATGCCACTGAAAAATTAATCACAGAAATTAACGCAAGGACGTTAGCCGCGTAATGACAGGTTCATCTTCACCACAGAAATCCAACAATATGAAATTGGCCTTGGAATATGGGCCATTGATTTTGTTTTTTGCCGTCAATTCATTTTACGGGATTTATTACGGCACGGCGGTTTTGGTGCTGGCGACGGTGGTATCCTTGGCCTATTCATGGGTCAAAACCCGCACGATCCCCAAGATTTTGGCTTTTGGATGCGCGGCGGTGGTGTTTTTTGGGGCTTTAACCCTGATCTTTCAAGATGAAACGTTTATTAAGATTAAACCCACCGTGGTCAGCCTGATTATCGCCGCCGGGTTGATTTTTGGCCAAGTCATCGGCCGTAACCCCCTGAAAGCCATTTTAGGCGACCAGATGCAATTGCAATTGCCTGACCATGCGTGGCGGCAATTGACATGGCTTTGGGTGGCGATGTTTGGGTCGATTGCGCTGGCCAATGAGATCGCCTGGCGCAGCCTTTCCACCGATGCTTGGGTGACGTTTAAAGTCTTTGGCCTGACAGGGATTTCTTTGGTCTTTGGTGTCGGGATTGCTGTTTTCCTGTCGCGTCATCAAACTGATGCAGGCTGACCGCAACCTGCTCATCCGCATAAACTATTCTCAAATCAGACAAAATGCCGCCCTCAAGATAATTTTTGTCGCGGCAATTGTATCGACTGCCCATTGTTAAGCGCAAATTATTGACAGCGATTCCTTTTGACACATATCGCTGGCAATTAAATGGGAGTGAACCATGGCAGACGAAGACGATATCATCCTCTCCGAACTCGATGATGACGAGTTGGTGCAACAGATCCACGATGACCTTTATGACGGTCTTCAGGAAGAAGTTGTTGAAGCGGTTAATATTTTTCTGGAACGTGGTTGGGCTCCGTATCGTGTCCTGACAGACGCTTTGGTTGAAGGCATGACAATTGTCGGGATTGATTTCCGCGATGGTATCTTGTTTGTGCCTGAAGTGTTGATGGCGGCCAATGCCATGAAAGCAGGGATGACGATCCTGCGTCCGCTTCTGGCTGAAACCGGCGCCCCACAGCAGGGCAAGATGGTGATCGGCACCGTTAAAGGTGACATTCACGATATTGGTAAAAACCTTGTGTCCATGATGATGGAAGGTGCAGGTTTTGAAGTTATCGACATTGGCATCAACAACCCTGTTGAAAACTATCTCGAAGCGCTGGAAGAACATAAGCCTGATATTCTGGGCATGTCAGCATTGTTAACCACCACCATGCCTTACATGAAAGTCGTGATTGACGCGCTGGTCGAAAAAGGCCTGCGTGATGACTACATCGTTTTGGTTGGCGGCGCGCCGTTGAACGAAGCCTTTGCTGATTCAATTGGGGCGGATGCCTATTGTCGTGATGCCGCGGTTGCTGTTGAAACAGCAAAGACCATGGTGGCTGATCGCACGGCGGCAGAATAGTGGCCAATTTAACGGTTATTTATTGGCGGGATATCCCAGCACAGGTCGTGGCTGAAGAAGGCCGCGGCCGCAACCGCAAACAAGCCAAGGTTGAAATGCCGCGGCGGTTTGCGCTGGCGATTGATGAAGCGGCGATGCGTGATAACGCCGATAGCACCGATGATTATTTGGCAGAATGGCGTAAATCAGACCCCGTCGCCTTGGGTTCTGATTTGGATGAAGATGCGTTGCAAGCCGCCGCATCTTCACGTGCCGATGAGCTCGATGCCGAATTTGACAAAGAAACATTAGCAGCCCTTGTTGCGAATGGCGGCAATAGCCCCAATTAAATTTCGGCGGTTAAATTTCGATCTGTCGGAAACTGAAGACTGTTTGCCGAGATAAGGCAAGTCAAAACCGATGCTTCGGGCGAGTGTGATTTACTTTTTTTGGAGACTGCCATGACATCCCTTACTGATGCGATTAAGAACGCTGGACAACACTGGTCAATCGAAGTCACCCCGCCCGGTGCTGGCAAGATTGAAAGTTTCGCCGAAGTTTTGGCCGAAGGCACAACCGTGAATGTCACGTTCTTGCCCGGAACAGACCCGAAAGATACGGTTGATGTGGCGGTGCGCTTGCGTGAAGATGGCATGAACCCTGTCCCGCATATTGCGGCACGTTCGCTTCAATCCAAAGACCAGTTGGATGATCTGGTCAAGGACATGACCAACCGTGCCAAAGTTGAAGAAGTCTTGGTGATCGGCGGCGGTGTTGATAACCCTGTCGGTGAGTTTTCTGACAGCATGCAGGTCTTGGCGACAGGTGTTCTGCAAAAATATGGCATTAAATCCATCGGCGTTTCTGGCCATCCTGAAGGCAGCCCTGATATTTCAGATGATGAAATCGCCCATGCCCTAGGCTGGAAGAACGAGTTTGCCAAAAAAGAAGGGCTGGACCTTTATATCGAAACGCAATTCTGTTTTGACCCTGTGTCGGTTGTGAAATGGGAAGAAGCCACCCGTAAGGCTGGTAATGCCCTGCCGATCCGTGTTGGTATTCCTGGCCCGGCGACGATCAAAACATTATTCCGTTTTGCTCAAATCTCAGGCATTGGCCCATCCATGCGGATGATCGCCAAACAAGCCGCTAATGTTTCAAAACTTTTGACCGTGCAATCGCCACATATGCTGATCGCAGGTCTGTCTGAAGCGATGGCCGCTGACCCTGAAAGCAATCTGAAGCATTTCCATTATTACCCCTTTGGCGGTTTTGCCCGAACATCACGTTGGGCAACAGGCGTTGCTGAAGGTGATTTTAACCTCCTGCCAAAAGGCGGGTTCAGCGTCAACGAAAGCGCATAATCCCCCATTTGTGATGCCTTGATGGGCCTCTCAAGTTACGCATAAGGAATTGATTAATGACCAAAACACTTATCTCATCTGAAAAGCAAGAGATCACCATCGGTTTTGAACACCCGTTCTGTATTATTGGTGAGCGGATTAACCCTACAGGCCGCAAGTTGCTGGCCGCAGAAATGGCCGAAGGCGATTATAGCCGTGTTGTTTCTGATGCGGTGGCTCAGGTTGAAGCAGGCGCCACGATGCTGGATGTTAACGCTGGCATCCCGATGGCGGATGAGCCTAAGATTTTGGCGGAATGTATTCAGTTGGTTCAGAACACTGTTGATGTGCCGCTGGCGATTGACTCGTCAATTGTTGAAGCCTTGGAAGCAGGTCTGTCCGTCTATAAAGGCAAGCCTTTGGTCAATTCAGTCACAGGTGAAGAAGAACGCCTTGAAGTGGTTCTGCCCTTGGTCAAAAAATATGGTGCCGCGGTTGTGGCGATCTCTAATGATGAAACAGGCATTTCAGAAGACCCGAATGTTCGTTATGACGTAGCCAAAAAGATTGTCGAGCGTGCCGAAGATTATGGCATTCCGCGTGAAGATGTCGTGGTTGACCCGCTGATCATGCCTGTGGGTGCGATTAACTTGGCGGGCCGTTCCGCCCTTGATCTGATCCGCCGCTTGCGTGACGAATTAAAAGTCAACACCACTTGCGGGGCGTCCAATATTTCATTTGGCCTGCCAAACCGCCATGGCATGAACGCGGCCTTCCTTTCAATGGCTGTCGGTGCGGGCATGACTTCAGCGATTATGAACCCATTGCATAACGAAGAAATGTCAGCAATCATGGGCGCTGATGTCATGATGGGAACAGACCCGGAATGCCGCCGTTGGATTTCCAAGTATCGTGAGCCTGTGGCCGCTGGGGCAGAAGGCGGTCGCCGCCAAACTCGCCGCCGCCGCGCATAAGGGATTGCTCACGCTTCACCGTTAAAAAACAAAGGCCATAACAACCGTTCAAGAATAACAATATAACACCAAAAGGACGCCCCTGATGACTACTGACCAAGACGTTAAGGACAATGATATCAAGATTGATGATCAATCACTTGAACAGATTCACATTGTCTTTACCCCATCAGGGCGTCAGGGTCAGGTGCCGAAAGGCACAACTGTTCTTCAGGCGGCACGTAGTCTGGGTGTTGATATTGATAGCGTTTGTGGTGGCCGTGCCATGTGTGGCCGTTGTCAGGTCAATATTGGTGAAGGTGATTTTGCCAAACACGGCATCCAATCCTCCCAAGATTCAGTCACAGAACGGTCAAAAGTTGAAGATCGCTATGCTGAAAAGCGGGGGCTTCAAGATGGCCGCCGGTTGTCGTGCCAAGCCTGTTTGAAATCAGATGTGGTGATTGATGTTCCTGCTGAAAGTCAGGTGCATGATCAAGTCATCCGCAAAGCCGCTGATGACCGCGTAATTGAGGTGGATGCCCCGACACGGCTTTGTTTCATTGAAGTGCGTGAACCTGATATGCATGAGCCTTCTGGCGATTTGCGCCGTGTGGTTGAAGCGCTCAATGATCAATGGCCTGACCGCGTTGACGGTGAGATTACCGCCGATCTGCATGTCATGCGATCTCTGCAGACGACCCTCAGAAAAGGCAAATGGCAAATCACTGTGGCCTTGCGGGGCGGCAATCGGATTATCGGCGTATGGCCGGGGCTGAAGGAAATGATTCTTGGGGCGGCGATTGATATCGGCTCCACCACCATGTCTGCCCATCTTTGTGATATGAACTCAGGGGCAGTGCTGGCGTCTTCAGGGGCGATGAACCCGCAAATCCGCTTTGGTGAAGATTTAATGAGCCGGGTTTCTTACGGGTTCATGAATGAAGGCGGCGCGGATGAAATGACCGATGCTGTGCGCGCTGGATTGCAATCTTTGCTGGAAGGCGCGGCAAAACAGGCTGACCTGCCTGTGGATGATATTATCGAAGTTGTCTTGGTCGGCAATCCTGTTATGCATCACCTTGTTTTGGGGATTGATCCGATTGAATTGGGTGGCGCGCCATTTGCGCTGGCAATGGATGAAAGTTTTGATGTCACCGCCAAGGAACTTGACCTTGATATCCATCCAGGGGGGCGGGTTTATATCCTGCCGTGTATCGCCGGCCATGTCGGTGCTGATGCCGCGGCGGTGGCGCTGGCGGAAAGCCCGGGGTCATCTGATGAAATGACATTGGTTGTTGATGTGGGCACTAATGCTGAAATTATTTGCGGTAATGCTGATCGCTTGCTGGCGGCTTCATCACCAACAGGCCCTGCTTTCGAAGGGGCGCAAATCTCCAGCGGTCAGCGTGCAGCCCCAGGGGCGATTGAACGGATTCGCATCAACCCTGAAACCCTTGAGCCGCGGTATCGCGTCATTGGTGTTGAACAATGGTCAGATGAAGAAGGATTTGATGAAGCGGTGGCGTCCACGGGCATCACCGGCATTTGCGGCTCAGGCATTATCGAAGTTTTAGGTGAAATGTACCTAGCGGGCATCATCACCGAGGATGGTGAGATTGATGGCAAGAAAGCTGCCGCCTCACCAAGGGTTGAAGAAGATGGCCGGACATTCAAATACCGCGTCTCGGATAACGTCACCGTCACACAAAACGATGTTCGTGCCATTCAATTGGCGAAAGCCGCACTCTATGCGGGCTTCCGTCTCTTGATGGATAAACTCAATATCAACCGTGTTGATAACGTGGTGCTGGCGGGTGCTTTCGGCACGCATATTGAGCCAAAATACGCCATGGTTCTGGGCATGATCCCGGATTGTTTGTTTGATCGCGTCAAAGCCGCAGGCAATTCAGCAGGGGCAGGGGCGCGGATTTGCCTTTTGAATAAAGGTGAGCGTAAACGTGTTGAAAATATCGTCCGTGATATTGAAAAGATTGAAACCGCGATTGAACCCTCGTTCCAAGATCATTTCGTCAAAGCCATGGCCATTCCGCATAAGACCGACCCTTATGAGCGTCTGTCCGAAGCCGTAGCCTTGCCGGAACGGACTTTAGGCATTGGTGAGCCTAGCCTTGATGACCCATCAAGCGCACGTCGTCGTGGCCGCCGCCGCCGGGCCTAGTCACTTAAAATGATGAAACTTGCGGATGGGGCGATTATTCGCCTTCATCTTTCCAAAGCCCTTTGTCTTTCAGGCTATCGGCAATTTCTTTCGGCATATAGTTTTCATCATGCTTGGCCAAAACAGTTTCGGCGGTAAACAATTTGCCATCATACCGGCCTTCGGCAATGATGCCTTGGCCTTCTCTGAACAGGTCAGGCAAAATCCCACTATAGGCGACATCAACACGTGCTGCCCCATCACTCAGGCTAAATTTGATGGTGCTCTCGCTTTTATCG
This sequence comes from Alphaproteobacteria bacterium, assembly GCA_011522975.1. Classification (GTDB taxonomy): domain Bacteria; phylum Pseudomonadota; class Alphaproteobacteria; order Puniceispirillales; family UBA1172; genus JAGWAQ01. Next base: position 13,884 of record WTHX01000140.1, read on the forward strand.
ACACTGCCTTCCACCACCAAACCGCCAACACGGATCAGGCGGTTATCAAGCGGCTTTTCGGCCAGAGCGGAAGGGTCATAGAAATAAACAACCGTGTCTTCCAAGGCGGTTAAGGTCAGCATTACCGCCAATCCCAAAATCGCGCCAATAATTCCAATGCCGATCCCTCGGCGGGCTTTGGGTGAAAATTTAGCCATTGGGTTGATCCTTTTTTGAGGCTTTTAATACCGCATCAAGACGATCAGTTTCTGATTTGATCTTGCGGTCATGGCTGTAACTCAAGATGGTGATGGCGATGATCACAGCAACAGCAACTATCCATGATGGCCAGACAAAAGCCGCATAGCCGCCCATATCAAAAAACTCAGCCATGGGTGCTTGCTCCTGATGCGCCAGATGTATTTGTGCTTGTATTAGTGCTTGTGGCGATGATTTGGTTGCGCCGTGCTTGCAATCGTCTTTGCCCCAGCAAAGACCGCATCCGCACCAGCGTAATGCCGATGAACCAAAATTTGGCGGCCAATGCCATCAACAACAATGGCGTCAACATAGACCCATCAATCGCTGGCCCGCCAGCCCTGATGACGCTGGCGCCTTGATGCAATGTGTTCCACCAATCCACTGAAAATTTGATGATCGGGATATTAATGACGCCGACCAATAACAGCACTGCGCCGGCTTTACTGCCGCGGTCTTCACGGTCAAAACTATCAACCAGCACCATATAGCCAATGTAAAGAAACAATAAGATCAACATTGACGTCAGCCGTGCATCCCAGACCCACCATGTCCCCCACATTGGCGCTCCCCAAAGTGAGCCTGTGATCAGGGTGATAAGCGCGAAGCCAGCCCCGGGCAAAGCCATGGAGCGTGCCGCCACATCGGCCAGCGGATGCTTCCACACCAGATAGAACAGCGCCATCAATGCCATCAGGACATAGGCCATTAACGCCATCCATGCTGACGGCACATGAACATACATAATGCGGACTGTTTCACCTTGTTGATAATCAGCCGGTGAATTGAAAAAGGCGTAATAAAGCCCGGGGATAATCGTTGCCAAAAATGCCAGCCAAGCGATCGGCCTGATAACAGTGGCGATGCGCTGAAAACGAGCAGGATTGGCAAGATAATCAAACATGGTTTTTATACCCCTTGAATTTTTATACCCCAGGCCTTTGATGGGTCGCAAGAACTTGCGGCATCATGTCCATCCCAGCAATTGTTTGAAAAACCCATTTATTCCGCCGCATGACGCAGGCTGGTGGCCGTCGCCCATGGCGTGATGGCCAGTAATACAAGAACAATTGCCAGTAAAAACCGCATGGTGGCGCTGGCGTCATCACCATTGATGGCAGCCCCTGATGTTGCTGTGCCAAAAATCAAAATCGGCATCGCCAAAGGCAGCACCAGAATGGCGATTAAAACACCGCTTCGTCTGGCCCCCAGCACCATGGATGATGCTGTCATGCCCAATAACAAAAGCCCGAATGTGCCAATGCCCAGCGCCGCCATAACAATGCCCATCCCCTGCAATGGCAATGCCAGCATCATGCCTAAAAACGGCGCGGTGAGCGTCAGGGGCAGGCCGATCAAAAGCCATGCGGCAATCGCTTTGGTTAAAACCGTTAAGGCAAGGGGGGCAGGGATCATGATCAAATGATCAATCCCGCCTTCGGCTTCATCACGGGCAAAGAGACGTTCCATTTGCGGCAAGGTGGCCAGCAACGCGGCAATCCAAAGCATGGCAGGGGCGATCAGGCTTAATTGCGCCTGTTCAGGGCCTATTGCCAGCGGCACCAAAGCGATAATCATGACAAAGAAACTTAAACCCGCAACCGTATCGGCCAACCCGCGCCAGCCCAGCATCAAATCACGCCGCAACACCGCCATTTGGATAGCGATAAGCCTAGACATAGTCATGCTCCATCATATTGGTCATTGGCGGCGTTGAAGATTGCGTGAGTGGCGTTAAAGGCAAGACTGTCATCCGAGCCAGATCAAGAGGACTATGGGTTGATAAAACAACACTGCCGCCATGTTCTGTATGGCGGTCAATCAGGCGGCATAAATGGCTGGTGGCGTCGCTATCAATCGCGGTTAGCGGTTCATCCAAGACCCAAATTTTTTTATGCAAATTGCCGCGGTTATGGCTGCGCTGGCTCAAGGCTAGACGCACCATGCTGGCGCGCCGTCTCTGCCCTTCTGACAGCCGTCTTGCTTCAGCATCGATTAACCCCGCGATGCCGAGATCATCAAAGGCTTGTTCCAGATCATTGTCTTGAATGGCAATGCCATGGGACGCGGCCCAGATCATCATGTTCTCGCGGGTGGTCAAAGCGCCTGACAGCCCATCTTTATGGCCGATATAGACCATCATGTCATGGTGATGCTGGCGGTCGTCATTGATATTAATACCATCAATATGGATCGTGCCAGACGTCAGCGGCAACAACCCTGCAAGACCGCGCAATAACGTGGTTTTGCCGCTGCCATTAGGCCCTGTAATCACCACCGCTTGGCCAGCGTTCATGTCCAGATCAAGCCCTGCCAATACAGGCATCATGCCGCGGCTGATGCTGATCTTGCGGGCGGATAACAAAGCATGATGGGCATTGGCTTGCGGATCGGTCATGTCCAATTTGTACCTTTCTTTCGTCATAAACTCTACTGAAACATGCAAATCTGCTGATGCCAGATGGGGTCAGATGTCGCAGGGATCATATCAAGGCTAAGACGCGATGCCGATATGGTTGAAAATCACCCGATGATGGCGTATATAAAATCTATCCAAGACTGGGCTTGGGGCGCACCCCTGTCAGCCGCTGGAGTTTCCTAATTTAGGGCCGCAATCAATGGCCCATGGTATTGGTTGGCAGGCCAAATATTCGCTGATTTGGTGATGGTTACCGCCAATAGAATCATTTTGGGAAAATCTGACTGAAACGCTGACAAAATCTAAAGGGGGATAAAATGAGCCTTTATGAATCCTATCTGGTCGATATTGAAAACCGTAAAAAGCAAGACCTGAAGCCGAAGCCAATTGATGATGGCGCGCTCCTGAAAGACGTGATCGCCCATATCAAAGATACCAATAGCCCGCATCGCAAAGATTGCCTTGGCTATTTCATCTATAACACTTTGCCCGGCACCACCAGCGCGGCTGGCGAAAAGGCCAAGTTCCTAAAAGAGATTATTTTGGGTGACGCCGAGGTTGAGGAAATCTCACCTGAATTTGCGTTTGAATTGCTTTCCCATATGAAGGGCGGGCCGTCGATTGAAGTTTTGCTTGATATCGCCCTTGCTGATGATGAGGCCAAAGCCAAAGCCGCTGCTGATGTTTTGAAAACCCAAGTGTTTTTATATGACGCTGATACATCACGGCTGAAAGAAGCGTTTGATGCCGGCAATGCCATCGCGAAAGATATTTTGGAAAGTTATGCTAAGGCTGAATTTTTCACCAAACTTCCGGATATTCAGGAAAAAATCAAAGTCGTGACCTATGTTGCGGCTGAAGGTGATATTTCAACCGATCTGCTTTCTCCGGGCAATCAAGCGCATTCACGCTCTGACCGTGAGCTTCATGGCAAATGCATGATTTCCGAACGCGCACAGGCTGAAATCCAAGCCCTGAAATTACAGCATCCTGATAAGCAGGTTATGTTGGTCGCCGAAAAAGGCACGATGGGCGTTGGGTCTTCGCGTATGTCAGGCGTGAATAACGTTGCGCTTTGGACCGGCAAACAAGCCAGCCCCTATGTGCCATTTGTTAATATCGCGCCGATTGTGGCCGGCACCAATGGCATCTCCCCGATCTTCCTGACCACCGTTGGCGTTACTGGCGGGATTGGCATTGACCTTAAAAACTGGGTTAAAAAACTTGATGGCGATGGTAAGCCGATCCTGAACAATGACGGCAACCCTATTCTGGATCAGCAATATTCTGTTGAAACCGGCACGGTGATGACCATCAACACCAAAGATAAAAAACTCTACACCGAAGACGAAGATGAAGAACTGGTGGATATCGGGTCTTCATTCTCACCGCAAAAGGTTGAGTTTATCAAGGCAGGTGGGTCTTACGCCATTGTCTTTGGTAAGAAACTTCAGAGTTTTGCCTGTGATGCGCTGGGGGTTGAGTTTAAATCCGCCTTCGCGCCATCAAAAGAAGTTTCAATTGATGGTCAAGGCCTGACCGCGGTTGAAAAAATCTTCAATGCCAATGCTGTTGGTGTGACCACGGACAAGCCGCTTCATGCCGGGTCTGATGTTCGGGTGAAGGTCAATATCGTTGGCTCTCAGGATACGACAGGCTTGATGACCGCCCAAGAACTGGAGGCGATGGCCGCCACGGTGATCTCTCCTACGGTTGACGGCGCGTATCAGTCCGGGTGCCATACCGCCTCTGTTTGGGACTTTAAAGCCCAGGAAAACACCCCTCGTTTGATGCAGTTTATGCATAAATTCGGGCTGGTGACAGGGCGTGATCCTAAAGACCAATATCACCCCATGACCGACGTGATCCACAAAGTCTTGAACGATATTACCGTTGATGACTGGTCGATTATTATCGGCGGGGATTCCCATACGCGGATGTCCAAAGGCGTGGCTTTCGGGGCTGATTCTGGCACGGTTGCGCTGGCGCTGGCGACAGGGGAAGCCACCATGCCAATCCCTGAGTCGGTCAAAGTGACCTTCAAAGGCAAGATGGCGGACCATATGGATTTCCGTGATGTTGTCCATGCCACCCAAGCCCAGATGTTGCAGCAATTTGGCGATAATGTTTTCCAAGGCCGCATCATTGAAGTGCATATCGGCACATTGCTGGCCGACCAAGCCTTTACCTTCACCGACTGGACCGCGGAGATGAAGGCAAAAGCATCAATCTGTATTTCGGAAGATGCGACATTAATTGAATCGCTTGAGATTGCCAAAAGCCGCATCCAGACCATGATCGACAAAGGCATGGATAATGACAATAAGATGCTGCAAGGCTTGGTGGATAT
>WTHX01000049.1 GCA_011522975.1 Alphaproteobacteria bacterium
ACATCCAAAAGAGATGAAACTTCAGAAATATTGCGGAAAGCGTCAGGTGATTTTTCAACCATGACGCGACCTATGATGATGAATTCACTAAATCGCGCAGAATATGCGACGGACGGAACGTCATCACCCGGCGGGGGGTAATTGGCACTTCTTGCCCTGTTTTAGGGTTGCGCCCCACACGTTCATTCTTGCTGTTGACCGAAAAACTGCCGAAAGAGGAGATTTTAACCTTTTCCCCTGCTTCAAGAGATTTAGAGATTTCATCAAGAATCGTAGCAACAATCTCAGCGGATTCATTGCGAGAAAGACCAATGTTTTGATAAATCGCTTCAGCGATATCTGCTCTGATAATTGAACGTGACATAAATTGACTATAACAAACTGCAAAATGCCGTCAATTTGAAAAATGACAAAAATATGGCATCAGGATGAATTAGCGCCCAAAAGGTTATGGTCGCCCAAAACGAGCCAATGCCGCACCCCAAGTCAAACCACCGCCAATCGCTTCAAACGCAATGATATGACCAGGTTGAATACGGCCATCCTGAACCGCCGCGTTCAATGCCAGTGGAATCGACGCCGCTGAGGTATTGGCATGCTGGCTGACGGTACGAACAACCTTTTCCGAAGGCATGCCCAATTTCTTTTGCATCGAATCAATGATCCGGATATTGGCCTGATGCGGCACCAGCCAATCAATGTCGTCATCCTTTAACCCTGCAGATTTCAATGCCGCATCAAGGCTTGAGGAGAGTTTTTCAACCGCATGACGAAAAACTTCATTGCCTTTCATCCGCACATGGCCAACATCGCCTGTGCTGGAAACCCCACCATCAACATAAAGCAGGTCTCGGAAACGGCCATCAGTGAACAAACAAGATGATAAAATGCCCCAATCAGGCGCATTGTTGCTGGCTTCAAGCACAACAGCCCCTGCCCCATCGCCAAAAAGAACCGCTGTTGTGCGATCTTCCCAATCTAGAATACGGGTAAAGGTTTCGGCACCAATGACCAACACTTTTTCAGCCTTTTGGCTTTTGATCAACGCATCGGCCACATCCAGCGCATAAACAAACCCTGCGCATACCGCCTGCACATCAAAGGCAAAAGCATTGGTTGCGCCTAATTTGGCCTGAACAGATGCCGCAGTGGAAGGAAATGTATCATCAGGCGTGGTGGTGGCGATCACTATCGCATCAATGGCTTCAACATCAAGCCCTGCTGCTGTGATGGCTTCACGCGCCGCATGACAGGCCAGATCAGAGGTTTTTTCACCTTCAGCCGCAATATGACGCTGGGCAATGCCTGTTCGCTTGCGAATCCATTCATCACTGGTTTCCATAACCCCAGCAAGATCATCATTCGTCATCACTTTTTCAGGCAGGTATGAGCCCGTACCCGTGATCAATGATGTTACAGCACCTGACATATTACGCGTTCCCGTCTTTTTGCTGATCAGGCATGACAACAGCCCGCGCAACAGATTTTTTCACATCGTCCATATAATCATGGGTGATCATTTGAACCGCTGTATTAATCGCATAGGCCATGCCTTCAGCATTAGCCCCGCCATGGGATTTGACAACAATCCCGTTGAGCCCCAATAACACCGCGCCATTATATCGTTGCGGGTTAAGTTTTTTCCGCATTGGTTTTAATGCGACTTTTACCAGCATATACCCAATTTTGGCCAAAAGGCTGGATGAAAATGACCGGCGCATCAATGTGGTGATAAACTTTGCCGTTCCCTCAGCGGTTTTCAACGCGATATTCCCAGCGAATCCATCACTGACCACAACATCAACAGCCCCCATGGTGATGTCATTGCCTTCGATAAAGCCATAATAATTCAACTCACCGCCCATTGACGATAGAACGGTTGAAGCTTCGCGCAAAGAGGCATTGCCCTTTTGTTCTTCTTCACCAACGTTCAAAAGCCCAATAGAAGGCGATTGCACACCATTGGTCACCCGACTAAACGCATCCCCCATCAGGGCAAACTGCACAAGATGTTCAGCCGTGCAATCAATGTTAGCGCCCAAATCAAGCATACAGCAAACACCATCTACTGTTGGCAGATTGGCTGCTAAGGCAGGTCGGTCAATATTTTCAATGGTTCTGAGCGAGATCAGCGCCATGGCCATCAGCGCCCCTGTATTGCCGCCAGAAACAGCCGCATCAGCCTTGCCTTCTTGAACAAGATCAATCGCCAAACGCATTGATGTGTTCTTGCCATTACGCAAGGCAACCGATGGCTTTTCATCGGCAGGCACGGTTTCGGTCGTATGGACGATCTCAACGTTCTTAAGATGATTGTATTTTTTAATTTCTTTTTCGATGGCTGATTGATCGCCAACAATCACAGGCTGAAGCCGTGGCCATTTTTCAACAGCCATAGCAATACCTTTGATGATCACAGATGGACCGTGATCACCCCCCATTGCATCAATCGCCACGCGTGGGGATATATTTTCTTGAAACGGTGACAGTGAACGTCCCCTAACAAATGAACTCATTAAGTTTTTATAATTTTTTCTTCAATTCGGCAAGGGAAGCGAAAGGTTTTGTTGGATCATTTTCTGGTGACATGGAAAAAGGCTCTGCCTCCGCATCTCTTGGCCATGGTGAGGCTTCAAGCCCTACCAATTGCGCAATCATCTCACCAATATGAATTTCGTTATTTTCGATGGCTTCCACCGACACGGCCATTGGGTCAATTTCGGCTTCATCTTCATCTATTTCGATCACAGCAAAGCGTTCATTCACCTCAATATAAAGTGATTCTGGTACAGGGCGTTCGGTGATCCTACAGCGCTGGATAATCGCCGCCTCGATCTTGCCAGAAGCGTGATAAGCCTGATTGGCAATGGCTTTGAGTTTAATCTCAGCCGTTAGTGATGAAACATCAATCCAATCAAAGCGTGTCGCCAAATCAACGCAATCCTGCCGCTCACCCTTAAGGGACAAAACAAGCGGTTTGCCTGATGATAATTGGTCAGTTGAAATGGCGGTATTAAGCATGGTCATAACCTTGAGCGATTCTACCCTGAATTAATCTAATTCTCTAAAAACTCATTAGGGACGATATTATCGTGATGACAATTTAAATAAAGGGGCAAGTTTTCCTGCCAGCAATTCTTGGTCAGGAATGACCGCCAGTCGTTCGGCTTCGGCCATAACCATTGCCACCAAACCATTAGCCGCAGGATCAATGCCGTTTTCGCGGTAAAGATTGCGCGAAAGCGCATCAGCCAAAGCAGAGGAATCATCAGAATCAAGCGCATCAACATAGGCTTGCCGCCGCCCCATATAGGCGGTCGCCATGGTTTTGACCTTTTTGCTGACTTTATTTTCACTGACGCCGATTTCATGCAGGCTTAAATCCATATCAGCAAACATCACATCTGTGACGCTTTGGCTCAACGTTTGGCCGTCTTCACCAATATCTTTGAGCCGCCGTGCCACCAAAACCGCGATTAACGTCAATGTATCAAAGCGGCCATCAAACGTATCGGCAATCTCAAAGCGCTGATACAGTTCAGGCTGCCGCGCTGATGACGCGATCACTTGATAAATCTGATAAGCCTCATCCGTGCCGGGACGCGCCCATTTTTCAACCAATTTTGACAACCAATTTGTCATGAAAACACCATTTTACCTTGATGAATGATCAATTTACGTTGAACAGTCATTGACCTGAACAGCAGTTCGGGCAATACATTAATGTATATTTAGAAATGTGGATACCATGATACGCAAACATCCGAAAACACTTTTAATGGCAAGTGTGCTTTCAGCCCTGATTTTAACAGGGTGCAGCAGCAAAATTACTTCCCATGGCAACCAGTTGGACCCTTATGATCTGGCCAAAGTTGTGCCGGGCAAAACCCGCCTGATCGAAGTCGAAGCCTTATTTGGTCGCCCCAGCGCCGAAGGTGCTTTTGATAGCGGGTCGATCTATTACGTTGGTCAGGTGATGGAAGAAGCTCCCGGCGGCAGAAAAGAAACCATTGCCCGCACGATTGTGCATTTCAAGATTGATGATCGCGGCATTGTTGATTCGATGGAAGTCACCGATGAAACCAGCGGTAAAACGATTTATACCCTTGATGCACGTACCCCTACCCCTGGGGATAATTTCGGCGTACTTGACCAGATTTTCCGCAACATCAGCCGCGGAAACATTGGCGGCTAAAAAACCCAATTCATTTACGTGACCCAAAACAAAAGGCCCTTCCGGAGAAGGGCCTTTTTTAATGATGTTATTTTGCGATTAGTGGGCCAAAGCAGCCAGCATCAAGATCGCAACAATGTTGATGATCTTAATCATCGGGTTAACGGCTGGACCTGCTGTATCCTTATAAGGATCACCAACAGTATCACCAGTTACAGCAGCTTTATGAGCTTCTGAACCCTTACCACCGTGGTTGCCGTCTTCGATGTATTTCTTGGCGTTATCCCAAGCACCACCACCGGCAGTCATTGAGATCGCAACAAACAGACCTGTTACGATTGTGCCCAACAGCATCGCACCAACAGCAGTCAAAGCAGCGGCCTGATCAACAGTCCATGCCATGATGAAATAAACCACAACTGGCGCCAATACTGGCAACAATGATGGAATGATCATCTCTTTAATCGCGGCTTTGGTCAGAAGATCAACAGCGCGAGAATAATCTGGCTTTGCTTTGCCTTCCATGATGCCTTTGATTTCACGGAACTGACGGCGAACTTCTTCCACCACAGCACCACCGGCACGGCCAACAGCCTGCATGCCCAGTGAACCAAACAGATATGGCAACATACCACCGATCAGAAGACCAACGACCACATAGGGATCTTTCAGGTCAAAATTGACGGTCAGGTTCGGGAAGTAATGGTTCAGGTCTTCGGTATAAGCCGCAAACAGAACCAATGCCGCCAAACCAGCAGAACCGATCGCATAACCTTTGGTCACAGCCTTTGTGGTGTTCCCAACAGCGTCAAGCGCATCTGTTACTGTACGGACAGACTCATCAAGTTCAGCCATTTCAGCAATACCACCAGCGTTATCAGTCACAGGACCGTAAGCATCAAGGGCAACAACCATACCAGCCAGCGCCAACATTGTGGTCGCCGCGATACCGATGCCGTAAATACCAGCCATCTGGAATGAAACCACGATACCAGCCGCGATGATGATCGCAGGGATCGCACAGGCTTCCATTGACATGGCCAGACCTGAAATCACGTTTGTGCCGTGGCCTGTTTCAGACGCTTTAGCAACAACGCGCACAGGGCGGTATTCAGTTGATGTGTAATATTCTGTGATCCAAACCAGCGCACCAGTGACCACAAGGCCAACCATGGCTGAGATGAAGTAAGGCATCATCACGTCTTGACCAGCAAACATATGGTTGGTGACAAAGTAAATCGCGACTGCAGAAAGAACAGCCGTTGCGATAAAGCCTTTATACAAAGCACCCATAATGTTGTTTGAAGACCCAAGGCGAACAAAGAATGTGCCGATCACTGACGTTACGATACATACCGCACCGATGGCCAATGGCAATTCAAGAGCCGCCGTACCCAGACCGTAAATCGCCGCCAACAGCATGGTGGCAACCAATGTTACAGCATAGGTTTCAAAAAGGTCAGCCGCCATACCCGCACAGTCACCAACGTTGTCACCAACGTTATCAG
>WTHX01000120.1 GCA_011522975.1 Alphaproteobacteria bacterium
TGTTCATGGCTTGATCACGGGGCAATCCTGTTTCCATGGCAGCAGAAATGCGAAAAAGGCGCTGAAAATAAAACTGTCCTGACCGCAAAACTTGTTCGCCAGCAATGGCATTTTGTTCCAGTCGTGCCAAGGCTGTGCTCAGCCCGTTCATATTGCCGCTTGCCGCGGCATGGATCGCATCATTAACCGACACATCAGCCCCATCACCAAGCGCGTGTTGCACTTGATCCAAGGTCAAATGTCCATCCTGGCCTGCTAGAATCACTAATTTGTCTATTTCACTGCGACTCGCCATGCGATCCGCCCCAAGATGGGCGGTGATATAAGCCAAAACATCACGATCAGCACGGATATTATATTGGCGGAACAGTTCAGCCGCCAAATGTCCCAAGGATTGATTGTTATCGGCATAACAGCCAAGGGCCGCGGCATGATCCGTTTGCTCAAACAGTTTCACCAAGGCTGATTTCGTGTTCAGATCATCATCACCTGTTAAAATGACAATGCTTTCGGGTGGCGGTGATGCCAGCAGATTTTTACATGCCGCAAGGCCGTTTGATGAAATACGATCAACCCTAACGAGGCGTATTCCCCCCATAGGCGGCATGGCACCAGCACTATCAATCAATAAGGTGGGGTCTTTGGCAATGGCATCACCATCAAGGCTGGTAACACAAAAAGGGTCATTAATATCAGACACATAGCGTTCAGCAAGGTTGCGGCTACGCTCATTGATCATGCCACGATCATGGCCATAAAGAAGAATAGAAGAAATATCTTGCGGCGGGTTGGCCAGAAATGGATCTATGCCGCGTCCGCTAATTTTCATGACTGGGGCTGTTGCTGGCTAAAGAATACGAGCAGGCGTTGATAAATCTTTTGGGCCAAATTGATGCTTAACCGTTCTTCAGCGTGGATAAAGGCTTGTTCCTCACCAAATTCTGAGGATACAGCACCAATTGAAACCGAAGATGATACAGATTTGTTAATGATAATCTCACCTTTGGTTTGGTCATAAACTGTATATTTGATGGTCATGGCCATGCTGGTGTCACCACGTGATGAGCTGATTCGAGCAGAAAGATCATAGCGGCTGTCACTTTGGGGTTTGATCAAACGCTCAAGTTCTTTTTGAAACAACTGTTCAACCCGGCCTTCAGGTGTTTTGACCGTGATCATGCTGATCTCATTATAGGTTTGATCGTCAATTGTGCTGACACAACCTGTCAACGCCATTGATGATGCAATGGTCAAAGCAAGAACAGCAACGATCTTTTTAAGCAACAACATTCACAATCCTATTCGGCACAACAATGACTTTCTTCGGGGCTTGTCCATCAAGTATCTTCTGAACACCGGGCAATGCAAGCGCCAATTCTTCAGCAATCGATTTATCGCAATCAGGGACGATATCGATTGTCCCTCTTAATTTACCATTGACCTGAACGCCGATGCTAATGGTTTCTTCAATCAGCCACTTTGGATCAGCCTCAGGCCATGCCATTTCAGCAATCATCTGGTCATGACCAAGATTTTCCCAGATTTCCTCAGTGATATGGGGGGCAATGGGTGCCATTAATTGAACAAGGGTTTCCAGCGCAAAACGGCGTGCCCAATCTTGGGCTTTGCTGTCACCTTTGGCATCGGTGATGCTGTTCGATAGTGAATAAAGCGCGGCAACACAGCGGTTAAACCGAAACCGTTCAATATCTTCTGAAATGCTGGCAATTGTGCGGTGTGTTGCACCGATCAAGGTTTTAGCCGCATCATCAAGAGTTTCAGGCATAGCCGTGCCCAAATCAGCCAGACCAATGCCGTTTTCTGAAGATGACATGCGCCAAAGTTTATGGATGAAACGTGATGCACCCTCCACCCCTGAATTGGTCCATTCCATATCGCGTTCGGGTGGCGAATCTGACATCATGAACAGGCGGGCGGTATCAGCCCCATAACCAGAAATGATCAATTCAGGATCAACGACATTGCGCTTTGATTTGCTCATTTTCTCAATACGGCCAGCGTCAACTATCTGATCCGTATCAGTTTTAACCCACTGGTCTTCACCTTGGCGCTCAACCTCTGTCGGGAACAACCATTGGCCGTTTTGGTCTTTGAAGGTTTGGTGACAAACCATGCCTTGGGTCATCATACCGTCAAAAGGCTCATCAAGGTCAAGATAACCGCAAGCCGCTAGCGCACGGGTGAAAAAGCGTGAATACAGAAGATGCAAAACAGCATGCTCAACACCGCCAATATATTGGTCAACAGGCAACCAATATTTCACCGCTTCTTTTGAAAAAGCAATTTCAGGGTCAGGGTCAGCAAAACGTAAGAAATACCATGAGCTTTCAAAGAATGTATCGAAAGTATCGGTTTCACGTTCAGCCTTGCCGCCGCATTTTGGGCAAGTGGTGTGTTTCCATGTTGGATGATTGGCGATCGGGTTGCCAGGTTGATCAAAATCAACATCGTCTGGCAATGTCACCGGCAATTGATCTTCTGGAACAGGTTCAATCCCGCAAGTATCACAATGAATAACAGGGATGGGGCATCCCCAGAATCGCTGGCGAGAAACACCCCAATCGCGCAACCGCCATGTTGTCTCGCCTGTGCCGCTGTTTAATTCTTCTAATTTGGCAATGGCGGCAGGGATGCCGTCTTCAACTGTCATGCCATTCAGAAAATCTGAATTATAAAGACGGCCGTCACCGGTATAAGCGGTGTCGGTGACTTTGAACGTGTCAGGGTCTTCACCTTCGGGCAAGACTACAGGGATAACTGGCAGGTTATATTTATTGGCAAAATCAAGGTCACGCTGATCATGGCCTGCTGAGCCGAAAATTGCCCCTGTGCCATAATCCATTAGAACAAAGTTAGCCGCATATACAGGCAATTTGATCGCTGGATCAAAAGGATGATCAACGGTCAGCCCTGTATCAACGCCTTTCTTTTCCGCCGCTTCAATTGTGGCTTGCGATGTCCCCATGCGGTTGCATTCTTCGACAAAGTCATGGAGAGCGGTGTTATTTTCAGCAAGGCCAAGAATCAACGGGTGATTGGCGGCAAGCGCAATAAAGGACGCGCCGTAAAGCGTGTCAGGGCGGGTGGTGAAAACTTCAATCCCGTTGTCAGCACCCGAAGGCACCTCAGTCAATTGAAAGGTAATGCGGGCACCTTTTGATTTGCCGATCCAGTTGTGCTGCATAATACGCACACGATCAGGCCAGCGATCAAGACCTTCAATGGCATTAAGAAGATCTTCAGAAAATGCGGTAATTTTCAAAAACCACTGCGACAGCAAACGCCGTTCCACTGGCGCACCAGACCGCCAGCCGCATCCATCCACCACCTGTTCATTGGCGAGAACTGTATTTTCAACAGGATCCCAATTGACCCAAGATTCTTTTTTATAGGCAAGATCGTTCTTCATAAAATCGAGGAACATCTTTTGCTCAAACCGATAATAACTGGGGTCGCAAGTGGCAAATTCACGCGACCAGTCATAAGACAGCCCCATGCTTTTTAATTGCTCACGCATGCCTTCTATATTTTCATAGGTCCATTTTGCGGGATGCACCCCGCGTTCAATAGCGGCATTTTCAGCCGGCAAACCAAACGCATCCCACCCCATCGGGTGCAGCACATTATAACCGCGGGCGCGTTTTACCCGCGCCACCACATCACCTAATGTGTAATTGCGAACATGCCCCATATGAATGCGCCCCGAAGGATAGGGAAACATTTCAAGGACATAATATTTAGGCTTGTCAGAGGCCATGTCAGCATTGAAACAGCCGGCATCTTGCCAGCGTTGCTGCCATTTTCTCTCAATGCTTGGGGCGTCGAGGCGAGACATGATCGAAAGACCTTATTGATAAAATCGTCTGGATTTAAGCAGAATTAATTGCTTTCTAGGATTGAAGCGGCGCGAATTTCACGAGCGCGGGTCAAAATCAATTCTTCTAGGCGGTTGGATAGACCATCATCACGGCCAATATCTTGCCATTCAAACATCCCTTCAGGACGTTGTTGCAGATAGGTCTGAACCTTAACCGCATCAGCACGCAATTCTTGATCAAGGATGAAAATAGCAATTTTGATGCGTTTGGTCGGATCATCAGGATGGGCATACCATTCGGTGATGATTGTGCCGCCAAAGGTATCAACACTATCGAGAGGCATGACAGAAACAGTATCCAGAGCAGCGCGCCATAAAAGAGCGTTGATCGGTAAAGCGCCACCAGATTGATTGCCACCAAGTAAATCGCCTAATTTTACACCGCTTTCACTTTTGCCAGAAAAAAATGACCCTTGGTCATTGGCTTTGCGTTCTTGATCACGCGCAGTTTCTGACGATGTTGGGGTGGGCAAGACAGAGCAGGATGAAATCACAACCGATAAGATTGTTAAAAGGGCAGCATTTCTTAAATTTTTCTTCATCATTGTCATCATCTCACCAAGATTAAGATTTGTTAGACCCAATCATTTTTGATCCAGTCAAAGGGATCATCCTATAAGAACGAAACAATGACAAAATAAAAGAATATCAAGCATCTGTACAGGTCTATATGCAAATCAGAGTGATGCAAGTGATATTGAAGCGAATAAATTAAATTCGGCATAAACAAAGGGGGGCATAAAGCCCCCCTTCGCCATCAAACAATCCCAAAGGGATTAGAATGACATTTTGATTTCAGCCTGTGTGACTGTACCGTCGTTGTCTGTTGAACCACCAACTTTGTAATCAAAGCTGTGTGATGCCAATGACGCTGTCAGGCCTGGTGCGATTGTGTAAACAACACCGATTGAAGTAACGTCAAGTTCCTTGTCGTCGGTTGTTGCTGTACCCATGTCGTTTTCAGATGAGTTGATACCAGCGCTCAATGACAGGTCGTCGCTGACTTTGTATACGATACCATAAGAAATGGTCTTCGCATCGTCTGTGTCAGACTGCTTGTTTGTTGACTGACCCATACCTACAGTGATGTCACCCATGCTCAGGTCGAAACCGATGTGTGATGACTCAACGTCGCCACGATCGTAGTTAGCCATACCAATGTTGTATGAGATTTCGCCAGCTGAACCAGCATACTTCAGACCATATGAGTTTGAAGTGTCGGCATCATCATTTGACAGGTGTGAAACACCCAAGCCGAATGACAGGCCTGAGAATGTTGGGCTGTGGTAGTTCAGAGCACCAGTTTCTGTGTCAGCCAAAGCAGCTTCGTTAACTGACATGCCGTTTGCCATTGCAACGCCGTTTGAATCTTCGATGCCTGTTGCGTCACCGTAACCGCCTGATGTACCAGGTGCTGTTACGTCGTATGAAGAACCAGCGTGTGCTGAACCTGAACCTTCTGAGTACTCAACTGTACCCCAATCAGCGCTGATTGAAGTTGTTGCTGTACCTACGCCACCTTCACCAATGTTCTGTGACAGAGCCATTGTGATGCCGCTGTCTGTAGTTGATGAGAAGCTGATTGTTACATCGTTGATTGAGTTCATCTGTGTGTCTGATGAACGTGATGTGTTATCGTCGCTAACTGATGTGTACTGCCACTGAGCAGAACCGCTGATTGTTACGTCAGCTGAAGCAACTGCTGAGAAACCGGCAACAGTAGCCAGAGCAGTTGTAGCAAAAAGTACCTTACGCATGGTAATATCC
>WTHX01000025.1 GCA_011522975.1 Alphaproteobacteria bacterium
GCCATCAATCGGGCAAGATTTGGGGTTTGCCAGAAGGCGCGGATGCCTTTGCGCTCAAACATTTGGCGAAAGCCCATGATGGCCAAGCGGTGTTTGTTGCGGTGGATGATGCCGCCATGGCCCGCATGCAAGCCTCCCTTGAATTAATTGGTGTGAAACCGCAAGACTTGTTGATTTTTCCAGCATGGGATGGTCTGCCCTATGATCGTGTTTCCCCCAATGGGGTGTTGATGGGGCAACGGCTGAAAGCCTTGGCAGAACTGCATGCTGATCCTGAAAAGCCGCGATTTATCCTGACAACCATCAATGCTTGGCTGCAATATGTGCCGCCGCCATCTTATTTTGATGGTGCCAGCCTTTCGGTGAAACCTGGCCAGAACCTATCGCAACGTGATTTTATTGATTTTGCCGTGCGCAACGCTTATCGCCGTTGTGATACCGTTCGCGAGTCAGGGGAATATGCCGTCAGGGGCGGGATTATTGATGTGTTCCCCCCGGGGCATAGCGACCCTGTACGGATTGATTTCTTTGATACAGAAATTGAAACCATCAAATATTTTGATGCCGAAACCCAGCGCAGCGGCAAATCTATCAAATCTTTAAGCCTTCACCCTGTTAGTGAGGTGATGCTGACCGATGATGTGATTGTTCAATTCAGACGCCGTTATCTTGAACAATTCGGCGCTAATGCCTCTAAAGACCCGCTTTATCTTTCGATCTCAGAAGGACGTCACCACCCTGGCATGGAACATATGCTGCCGCTTTATCATGATGAATTGGTGCCGTTATCGCATTACACGTCCGCAACGCCGGTGATGTTTGACCCTGAAACCATCACCGCATCTGGCCTTAGGTTTGATCAGATCAATGACTTTTTCACTGCCCGCACCGAAGCAGGGGATAGCAGTGAGCCCGAACATATTTGGCGGGTGTTAGGCCCTGATCAACTTTATCTTGATGCCAAAGGGTTTGATGCCCAACGCGCTGATTTGATCCATTTTGATCTGTCGCGTTTCCAGCGTCAGGATGGTGAGCAAGGCGACGGGGTAGATATCGGTGGCCGGCGCGGGGCGATCTATCACGCTGTAAAAGTCACCAACCCCGCCACAGGCGCGGATGATGCCGATGGCATCACTGAAGAAAGCCTGAACGAAGGCACATTTGCTCCGCCTTCGCCCAGCGTTGCTGTCGCCAATGCAATTCCGGATTTGGCGAAAGACCATGCGGTTGTTTTGGCGGCATCCACCGAAGGCTCCCGCACCCGAATGGATGAATTGATTGCAGAACATCTGCCCGCACGGCTTGTGATCAATCCCATCACATCTTTTGATCTTTCAAAAACAGGGGAGGTGACATCTGCCGTTTGGCCGATTGAAGATGGGTTTATCCTGCCGGGATTGGTGGTGATCACTGAAAAAGATATTTATGGCTCAAGGATTGCACGTCCTCAAGGTAAGCGGCGGCGGGGAGAGAACTTCCTGCGCGAAGTTTCAAGCCTTTCAACAGGCGATTTGGTGGTGCATGTTGACCATGGCATCGGCCGATACGAAGGTTTGGAGAAAATCACCACTGGCGGGGCGGAACATGATTGTTTGCTGTTGGTATATGCCGGCGGGGATAAACTGTTTTTTCCGGTTGAAAATATCGACCTTCTGTCGCGTTACGGCAAAGAAGGTGGCGATGCGCAATTGGATAAATTGGGCGGGGCTGGCTGGCAATCGCGTAAGGCTAAAATCAAAGGCCGCATCAAAGATATTGCTGATCAACTGATCAAGATCGCCGCCCAGCGTGAAACCGCCAAAGCCGAACCTGTCATTCCAGACCCCGGGGTTTATGCCGAGTTTTGTCAGCGTTTTGCCTATGCCGAAACTGATGATCAATTGGATACGATTGATGATGTGATGGCTGATCTTTCCTCAGGGCGGGTGATGGATCGCTTGGTTTGCGGTGATGTCGGTTTTGGCAAAACAGAAGTGGCCATGCGGGCTGCTTTTGCGGTGGCGATGGCAGGTTATCAGGTTGCGCTGGTGACGCCGACCACATTATTGGCGCGGCAACATGGCAAAACCTTTACAGAGAGATTTAAAGGCTTTCCGGTAAACGTTGGCGTGCTGTCGCGTATGACCAGCACATCTGAAGCCAATAATATCAAGAAAAACATCGCCACAGGTGATTGTCAGGTCATTATTGGCACCCATGCGTTATTGGCCAAATCTATGGAATATAACAACCTTGGGTTGGTGATTGTTGATGAAGAACAAAACTTTGGCGTCACCCAGAAAGAACGGCTGAAATCCTTACGGGGTGATATCCATGTCCTGACGCTGACAGCAACGCCGATCCCTCGAACCCTGCAAATGTCATTAAGCGGGGTCAGGGAAATGTCGATTATCGCCACCCCGCCTGTTGATCGTTTGGCTGTTCGCACGTCCGTTGGCCCTTGGGATGGGGTTGTTTTGGCCGAAGCCATAAGGCGTGAACGTTTCCGCGGTGGTCAGGTCTTTTGCGTTTGCCCCAGAATTGACCAATTGGAACGTGTTTATGAACGACTTTTGAATATTGTTCCTGAATCAAAAATCATCACCGCTCATGGGCAAATGCCTGCCAATGAGTTGGATGAAGCCATGACAACATTTGGTGAAGGCGGGGCGGATATTTTGCTTTCAACCAATATTATCGAAAGTGGGATTGATATCCCTTCCGCCAATACGATGATCATCAACCGTGCGGATATGTTTGGCTTATCGCAATTGTATCAGTTGCGGGGGCGTGTTGGGCGTGGCCGACAACGGGCTTATGCCTATCTGACGACAGACCCAACACGGTTATTAACCCCAAATGCCAAACGCCGTTTAGAAGTGATGCAAACCTTGGATTCTTTGGGGGCTGGATTTTCTCTTGCATCCTATGATCTTGATATCAGAGGGGCAGGAAACCTTCTAGGGGATGAGCAATCTGGCCATGTCCGTGAAGTTGGGGTTGAGCTTTACCAAGAAATGCTGAAAGAAGCCGTCGCCGCCGCCAAACTTGGTGAAGGCGAAGCCAGCATCGAAGACGCGCAATGGTCACCGGTGATCAATATGGGGGCGGCGGTCTTAATTCCAGACAATTATGTTGAAGATTTGACGGTCCGCCTGTCGCTGTATCGCCGTATCGCATCAATGGAAGCCACCGAAGACCTCGATCAATTGACCGCTGAATTGGTTGACCGTTTTGGTGCGATCCCTGAAGAAGTCAAAAACCTGCTGGATACAATTTCCATTAAAATTCTGTGCCGCATTACGAATATCGCCAAGGTGGACGCTGGGCCAAAAGGTTTAAGCCTGCAATTCCGCAACAACAGTTTTGCCAATCCTGACCGCCTGATCGCCCATATCGCCAGCAAGAATGGCCAGTATCAATTGACTGGCGATCATCGGTTGGTGATGAAACAGACTTTGCCGCAATCAAGCCGTGCCAAAGTTGTCAAACGTGCCCTAGAAGAATTGGTAGGGTTGACGTCTTAAGAGGCTTCTGCCGATGCTTTGGCAATAGCCGCATCAAACAAAGGCTGAAACGTTTCAGGTGGATGCGCCCCGGAAATAGCCCATTCTTGGGCAACAATAAAATAAGGCACGCCTTGGATGTTCAGCCTGCTTGCCTCCACCAGATCACGTTCTATTTGCGCCATGATGGCGTCATCAGCGGGGTAGGGGACATCAAATTTATCGGCAATCTCTTGCAACACCGCATCATCACCAATATCGCGCCCTTCAATAAAATACGCATCCAGCAGGGCTTGTTTAACCGCATCCGCCGCATTAGCGCCTTGGGATTTGTTTTGGGCTGATAACACCAAACCATGGGCAGGGCGGCTGTCTGGCGTGCGCTGAATAGCGGCAAAATTGAAATCAATACCAACATCTTTGCCCACACCTGCGATCCGTTCATAAAAACTCGCCCCTGCTTGGCCGAATTTGGCTTGGATATAGGCTTGGCGATCCATCCCTTCACGGCGCATGGCAGGGTTTAATAAAAACGCCCGCCAATTGATCTTAATCTCAACACCGCCATGTAATGCGGCGGCTTGTTCCAGCCGTCTTTTGCCAATAAAGCACCATGGGCATATCACATCAGAGAAAATATCAATCGAAATTGGGGTCTTTTGGGTCATTGTCGTTCCTTGATCGGGGTTAAGGCTTCACTTTCTGTCATTACCCCCTATAAAGCAATAGAGGATCATTTCTATTTGTGCGGATTACGCACAGTCACAGGTCAATATGGGTCAACAGACAGCATTTGTTATTCATCCTGATAATCGGCAGTCGCCCTTGCCGAGACCAGCAGAATTATGCCTTGAAGAAGCCTGCGGTTTGGTGGAAGCCATCGGGGTTGAAGTTGTGTTTGAAGACATTACCCCTTTGAACCGCCCCAGAGCAGGGACATTTATTGGCAAAGGCTATGCTGAATTGTTGCATGAACGGGCCGAAGGCCAAGACGAAACACTTGGCCCACCTTTGATTGTGATGAATTGCGATTTAGCGCCTGTCCAACAACGCAACCTTGAAAATATCACAGGCTGTAAGGTGATTGACCGCACCGCCCTGATCCTTGAGATTTTTGGCGCGAGAGCCAGCACCCATGCCGGGCGGTTGCAAGTTGAATTGGCGGCTTTGACCTTTCAACGCAGCCGTCTTGTCCGCAGTTGGACGCATTTGGAACGCCAGCGTGGCGGCGGCGGCTTTTTGGGCGGCCCAGGTGAAAGGCAAATTGAACTTGATCGCCGAATGTTGATGCAAAGGGTGGGGCAGATCAAAAAAGAATTGGCCGATGTGGAACGCACGCGCTTGCTGCAACGCCAGAACAGAGACCGCGCCGAAACCCCGACCATTGCCTTGATCGGCTATACCAATGCTGGCAAATCAACTTTGTTCAATACCATCACCGATGCTGGGGTCATGTCCAAAGATATGCTGTTCGCAACGCTTGATCCGACGATGCGGGCATCTGTTTTGCCATCTGGGCGTAAAATTGTTTTGGCGGATACGGTTGGGTTTATTTCCCAATTGCCGACAGAGTTAATTGAAGCGTTTAAAAGCACCTTAGAAGAAGTTGTTTTTGCTGACTTTTTAATCCATGTCCATGACGCGTCATCACCGTTAATGATCGAGGAATCCAATGATGTGATCGCGGTTCTGAAAGACCTTGGGCTGACCGATGAGGACCTCAGCAGCAAGGTCATTCACGTCTTGAACAAGGCGGATGCCATCACCAGTGATATTAACATGATCAAAGATCAAATCCCTGACGGGGTGATGATGTCAGCCTTAAACGGCACAGGGCTTGATGGGTTTTTCAATGCGCTGGAACAGAAATTATCATTGCTGGAACGGCAGGTTGATTTTGTCCTAACCCCGCAAATGGGGGAGGCGCGGGCATGGCTTTATCGCCATGGCCGTGTTGATGATAGCGCGGTTGATGAGGATGGCACGATCACCCTTACAGTGACCTTATCATCTGCGGATATGGCGCGATTTACCGCCCGCTGGCCAAATTTGGTGGATTAATCTTATTTG
>WTHX01000142.1 GCA_011522975.1 Alphaproteobacteria bacterium
CCGTCAGGTTGTTTTTGGGCAGGTCTATAAATCCCGTGATGGTTTTGGTCTTGAGCCTGTGGAACGCGGCGTAAAATCAGGGTTTAACCTGTTGCCGCCCCTTGCTGATCTGCCGTTTGAAGCCGGTGATATGGTTGAAGCGGAAGTTGCGCGCGGCTCGGGCTATGGCAAGAAATCAGCAAAAGTCATCCGCAATTTAGGCCCTGCCGATGATGCGGGGGCATTTTCTGCTTTGGCCATTGCTGAATTTGAATTGCGCCATATCTTCCCCGATGACGCGGTGCGTGATGCCGAAGCGGCCAAAATCATGCCTTTGGGCAAGCGTGAAGATTTGCGCGATCTGCCGCTGGTGACAATTGATGGCGCGGATGCGCGCGATTTTGACGATGCTGTTTTTGCAGAACCGCATCAAGATGGCGGCTATCGCATGATTGTGGCGATTGCCGATGTTGCCGCTTATGTCTTGCCGGATGCGCCGCTTGATCGTGAGGCGCAACGCCGCGGCAATTCTGTTTACTTGCCTGATCGCGTCATCCCAATGTTGCCAGAGGCTTTGTCCAATGGGTTATGTTCATTGGTCCCGGGTGAGGATCGCGGCTGTCTTGCGGTGGAAATGATCATCGATGCCGACGGCCATAAGACCAGCCACCGTTTTTTCCGCGGTTTAATGCGCTCCCATGCCCGTTTGACCTATGATGCGGTGGAAGATTACCACACAGGCCAAGATACAGAGCCGCCAGCAGGGCTTGATGCTGAACGGCTTGATCATCTTTTTGGGGCGTATCAATTGCGCGCTGAACGGCGGGCTGAACGTGGCGCGCTTGATCTGGACCTGCCTGAAAAGCGGGTGGTTTTTGATGATCAAAACCGCGCCATTGCCATTGCCAAGAAGCACCAAAACACCAGCCAGAAATTAATCGAAGAATTTATGATTTTGGCCAATGTTGCGGCGGCTGAAACCTTGGAAGAAGCCAAAGCCTTGTGTTTCTTCCGCGCCCATGAGCCGCCAGACCCTGCCAAAATTGATGGCTTGCGTGATGTGGTTAAAACCATGGGAATCGCCTTTCCGAAAGGCCAAGTCATCCGCCCTCATCATTTCAATGCGCTGTTGAAACAAGCCAAGTCACTGGATGATGCGGCAGCGGCGCAATTGGTCAATGAAACCGTCTTGCGCAGCCAATCCCAGGCCGATTACCGCATCACCAATCCCGGGCATTTTGGCTTGGCATTGCGCCGTTATGCGCATTTCACCTCTCCCATTCGGCGATATTCTGATCTGATGGTGCATCGCAGTTTGATCAACCTGATGGCCGATGAGGATGATTACACCTTGCCCTCACCTGATGCGGCATCTGAAATTGCTCAAGCGATTTCAGACACAGAACGCAAAGCCGCCGCCGCTGAACGCCGCACAGTGGATCGCTATGCCACGGCCTTGATCAAAGATAAAGCAGGCGCCATTGTCGAGGGCAAAGTCACCACTGTCACTGGATTCGGGGCTTTCATCCAATTGGCGGATACAGGCGCTGAAGGTTTGCTGCCGCTGGGGCAATTGCCCGATGATTATTATGATGTTGATACCAGTGCCGCTGTTATCGAAGGCCGGTCCACTGGCATCAAGATCAGGACAGGTGATGTTATCGATGTCATGATTGTTGATGTTGCGCCACTGAAAGCCAGCGTCACCTTGGCTTGGGCTGATGATAGCCTGCCGCGTAAATCTTCCCGCCGCGGCAACAGACATGGCCAAAACCGTGCGGCAGGCCCACGTGGTGGTCGTGCGCGCGATAAAACATCTGCCCATAAATCCAAGAAAAATAGAAAAAACACCAAAGCCAAAGGGCGAAGACGATAAAGGCTTGACATTATCCCCATTATCAGCGATTTTCGCGCCTCAAGTTTATGACCATTCTTCGGGCAATTGAAGAATGCTTTAAAGGAGCAAAGCCATGGCGAAGCCGGCAACACTTCAGATCAAATTGGTCAGCACTGCTGATACAGGGTTTTACTACGTAACCAAGAAAAACCCACGCACCAAGCCTGAAAAGCTTGAGCTGAAAAAATATGATCCAAAAGTACGTAAGCACGTTCTTTTCCGTGAGGCAAAAATCAAGTAACATCGCCTAATCGTAAGGATTTGGGTATGCGTCTTGGAATCGACCTTGGTGGAACAAAAACCGAAGCCGCCGTCATCAATGATGACGGCGTTGTTGTTTGGCGTCATCGCATCCCTTCTGAACGCCAAACCTATAAAACAATCATTCAATCCATCAAAGACCTGACCCTGAAGGCTGAAAACGAAACAGGCTTTCAAGGCAATATTGGCATTGCTATTCCCGGGCAATACAGCCCCTCTTTAAAAGTTATAAAAGGCGCCAGTTTAACCCTGCTTAATGACAAAGACTTTGTTGGCGATGTCAGCATGGCCACCAATCGCATGGTCAGGGTTTCCAATGATGCCAATTGCTTTGCCCTATCCGAAGCCATCAATGGCGCGGGCGCAGGTTATGACACTGTATTGGGTATCATCTTAGGCACAGGATGCGGCAGCGGCATTGTTGCCCATGGCAAATTGCTGGCAGGCGCCCATGGCATCGCAGGTGAATTTGGCCATACCCCTCTGCCTTGGCCTTTAGAATTTGAATATGACGGCCATGATTGCTGGTGCGGCAAAACGGGATGCCTTGAAACCTATATTTCAGGCCCGGCCATGGCGAAAGATTATGAAAGCCGAACCAATGAAACCCTCACCGCTAAAGAGATCACGGAACGCACCCATATTGATCTGACCGCTGAGAGCGTTGTCCAAGTCTATGAAGACCGGTTGGGGCGGGCTTTGGCGCAGATTATCAATATTCTTGACCCTGATGTGATTGTGCTCGGCGGTGGGTTATCCAATCTTGACCGGCTTTATCAGAACGTGCCACGCAAATGGAAAAACCTTGTGTTCTCAAAAGAGGTTCAAACCCCGCTTTTAAAAGCCAAACATGGCGATTCCAGTGGCGTTATTGGGGCGGCATGGTTATGGCCAAATCATTACGGCGGCCAAGACGGGCGGGATGGTGATGGCGACCATTGATCTGATTTGCCGCGAATGTGGCCATCAAGCCAAATTGCCCCCGCACGATATTTGCCCCCAGTGCAAATCTGGTCAGATCATCCAACACCCTGAATTGCATGACCTGAATATTGCCCATATCGATTGCGATGCGTTTTATGCCAGCATTGAAAAACGTGATAACCCTGCTCTCTTGACCAAACCTGTGATTGTTGGTGGCGGCAAACGTGGGGTGGTGGCCGCGGCTTGCTATGTCGCGCGCATTCATGGCGTGCGCTCTGCCATGCCGATGTTCACCGCCTTAAAACTATGCCCTGATGCGGTGGTGATCCCGCCACGGATGGATGCTTACCGCGAGGCTGGATATGCCATCCGCACTATGATGCTGGCTTTAACGCCGCTTGTTGAACCGCTGTCAATTGATGAAGCCTTTCTTGATCTGTCCGGCACATCAGCCCTGCATGGGCATTCGCCCGCAGTGAGTTTAATCCGCCTGACCCAACAGATTGCCCAAGAAATTGGCGTCAGTGTTTCGGTCGGTCTGGCGGCGAATAAATCCATGGCGAAAATCGCATCGGACATGGATAAGCCCAAAGGGTTTTATGTCATCGGCCAACAAGAAGCCGCTGATATGCTGGCTGAAAAACCTGTTTCCATCCTCTATGGGGCAGGCAAAAACCTTGTTCAAAAGTTAAACGGCATCGGCATTATGACTTGCGGTGATCTGGTGCGTACTGACCCAAAATCAATTTTCCAAATTGCAGGTGAGATTGGCCCGAAACTGCAAGCCCGCGCCCAAGGCATTGACCCCAGACCTGTTGTGCCCAATTCGCCCGCCAAAAGCATTTCTGCTGAAACGACCTTTGATCAGGACTTATCCGAATTGGATGTGTTGAGCGCATGGCTGTTGAAATTAAGCGAAAAAGTGTCAACCCGCATGAAAGCCAAATCCATTGCCGGGCGGCGGATTGTGCTGAAATTAAAACGCCATGACCATAAAATCATCACCCGATCGCTGACCCTATCTTCACCCACACAAATGGTGGATCAAATATTTACCCATGGGCTTGAATTGCTACGCCGTGAGATTAGCCCCCAGAATCAGTGGCGGCTGATTGGGATTGGTGTTGATGACTTAAGTGATGCCGCCCATGCTGATGCGCCTGATCTGGCTGACCCTGATCGGGAACGCCGCCACCGGCTTGAACACGCCATGGACAGCCTGAAGGCCAAAATGGGGGATGATGCGGTGATAAAAGGCCGGTCATTGACCCTGCCGAAAAAGAATTAACAACTCGGCGCGTCAATTTCTTCAGCAGAACGCAATGTTGCGCGCATGGAAAAGTCGCTATATTTCACGATATAGGACCTGATCACGCCATTGTCCTGCACCCGGAATGTAATTTCATATTCAGGTTCAGGATTAACCGCTTCCGGATCATAATAAGCAATGGTAATCGGCCAGTATCCGTCTTCGGCCAAACTGCCAATTTTTTCATCAGCGGGGATATTTTTGCGTTTGCCCATGACCGAATTGACAAAATAAAGCGAGCCGTCCTGATCACCGCCTAAAAACAGATTGGATTGATAGACACGTTCCCCATTGCGGGCACGGTCAAGCAGCATCAGCATATGTTTCATAGGCAACATGGTGTTATCAGGCAATTCACGAGTGGTGGGCTCACCAACGCTGTAATAGGCTTCACCTGCGCCTTGGGCGATATTGGCAAAACCATCATATTGCTTATCACCATCAAGGGTTGAGTTTTCGGTCACGTTAAATGTGAAAGCATCACCTGCAAAAGATTCCCATGTCTGGTAATGGGAAATGAAATTGGACTGCCCATCTGGGCCGAACCCAAATGAAATGGCGTAATCTTCAATCGTCTCCCAGCCATCACAGAGTTTGCGCACACTGTAATGGGTTTGGCCATCAATAGTTTCGACTTGGGCGGCTGAAGACACGTTATGCATATCCAAATCGTAAACAACACGATGGGACACAGGGCTGGCCATTGCTGCAGAAGCAGATAAGACCACAGCCGCACCGAATGATATAAAACCTGAAAGATACAAAGGATTGATCAACGCCATATTCTGTCCACTCTTTTCTGTTGGTTGAAAACGATCTATATATAATGTGTTATTTAATATCGCGCGCGCAAGGGGTGGCTGACTAAAAACCAGTAATCCTATAGGGTACTGATTAGGATTTTTTATGAAAACACACCCTTCTCCCATTACAGATACAGCCGAATTAAAAGCCCTATGCGCGCGACTGGCCAGCCAGCCGCATATCGCCATTGATACAGAATTTATGCGGGAAACAACGTATTACGCTAAAATCTGCCTGATTCAAGTCGCCTCAGATGATGAAGCCGCCGCCATTGACCCACTGGCCAAAGGCCTTGATCTGACACCGTTTTATGATCTGATGCAAAACACCAATGTGCTGAAGGTATTTCACGCCGGACGGCAAGATTTAGAAATCTTGGTCAAGATGACCGGCCAATTGCCCACCCCATGCTACGACAGCCAAATCGCCGCCATGGTTTGCGGCTTTGGTGATCAGGTCGGCTATGACAAATTGGTTAAAGGGTTTTTGGATATCAATATTGATAAAGGGCCACGCTTTACCGATTGGTCGCACCGCCCTTTAACTGAAAAGCAAATCAGTTATGCCTTGAATGATGTGATTTACCTTCAGGAAATCTATCCAGTGATGGCCGAAAGGATCGCCAATGCTAAACGCAGTCATTGGCTGGATGAAGAAATGGCTGTTATGGGAGATTTATCGATCTATCAAGTCAACCCTGATGAGGCATGGCGGAAAATCAAACATAAAGGCACCAAGCCTGAAGCCCTTAACCGCATCCAACATCTGGCGGCATGGCGCGAACAGGAAGCCCAACGCCGTGACATCCCCAAAACACGGCTGATTAAAGATGACACGCTGGTGGCCATCGCCATGGCCAAGCCCTCATCTCCTGAAGCACTGGGGCGTATTCGCGGCTTCCCTGGCGGCGGTGGCGGCAAATTAATCCCTGAAATTATGGGGGTTTTAAAACGAGCGGCGAAAACACCCAAAGATGATTGGCCGAAACTGCCTGACCCGCCCGCAAAAAAACCTTCGGTTGCCGTGTTGGATTTATTGCGGGTGCTGCTGAAACATGTGTCTGACCATGAAGGCATTGCCCCAAGACTGATCGCCAATGCTGATGATCTGGAACAAATCGCGCTCAATAAAACCGATGGCATCAAAGCCATGCAGGGCTGGCGGTATGAGATTTTTGGCCAATATGCCGATGCCATCAAATCCGGGAAATTGGCGATTGCCGTGAAAGAAAACGCCACGATGCTGATCCCTGTTGTGGATTAATCAGGCGGGATTATTCCATAAATTCAACAGCAATTGTTTTTTTGCTTTGTGATTCCAATGAAATGGCTTTGACGCGCCGCATGATCACCCCTTCTTTCGCACCAAATAAGGGTTTGGGGAAAGTGATGGTCAAGGATTTCTTCTGGGGCGTGATTGTCACCTGATCAAGTAAAGCGGGGATGCCGCCCGTGGCGGTCATCAGCATCCGCATGACAAGCCCAACAAATCGGGCGGTTTCACGTTCTTTGCGTTTTAGCATTCCGCGGAATAAACTGCGGCTTGGGAATGATCCTGAATAACGCACCGAAAGCACCGCCGCCATCCATGCCCGTTCTTTATGATTAATACCCACAACCGACAGGCCCAGCATTTTTTCAATGGCCAGTGACGCGCGGTAATCAGGATGATCAAGCCAAGACAAATCAGCCAAATAACTCACGGCTTCGGTCAAACGGTGATTTTTGATTTTATAGGTCTCAAGAAACGGCAAGACTTTTTGGGCAAGCGCAGGCCCAAGCCCTTGATAGCGTTCGGTCATCGCAGCAAATTCAGCCACCCCCGCCAGCAATGGATCAATGCGCCTGATATCATTAGACAATTCATCGTAAAGAAGGCCTTCACGCGCGCCATAGGATGAAAACACCACTTCTTCAGGGTCAAAGACCTTGATGATTGCCCGCATGACGGTGACTGCTTGTTTCATACTGCTGCGGCGGGCGGGGGGAATGCCTTTGATCTGGCCATCGGTTTCTTCGATTTGCTTGATCATCGCGATCAAGTCTTTTCTGGGTAAGGTCAAGCCATGGACAACATCAATGCGCTTTTTAGAAGCTGCGGTATAGGCGGTGGCGATCGCCCGCCATGTCCCGCCAACAGCGTAAAATACCTTACCCCTAGCCGTGTCAGCCCAATCAAGCCCGCCGATCATGGCGTCGACTTCATCCGCCGCCAATGGCACCAAATGCCCACAAGGCAGACTGGCTTGAGGTTGGTTTTTGACCGAAACCATATTTTTCACATGGATCAATTCAAGGCTGCCACCGCCCAAATCCCCCACCAGACCATCAACATCAACAAAGCCGCTCAAAACACCTTTGCCAGCAAATTGCGCTTCTTCTCGGCCGGAAAGAATCTGGATGGGCGCTTTGATAATGGCTTCAGCCGCATCGATAAATTCGGCTGAATTTTGGGCTTTACGCACGGCTTCGGTGGCAAAGGCTTTAACCTCATCAAGGCCGGATGCGGCCATGATCTGGGCAAACCGCCGTAACGTGGTGAGGGCTTGATCCACCCTGTCTTGATTGAGCATCCCTGTTTCCGCCAGCCCTTCACCAAGGCGGCAAACATCACGTTCATTAAATTGCGGATGCGGCAGACGCCCACCTGCTCTGTAGATCACCAAGCGGATTGAACTCGACCCAATATCGATCAGCCCAATTTTATTTTCATCCCTGATCTGATGGGTCATCTGATTTTCAGTCATATCGGGCATTACACTATATTCAGCAGATTCAAGGTCTTGGGCATGATTTTAATATTTTTTCTTTTTCTTCTTAATGGCTGAACCACGGCCAGAAAGGCTGGGGTTGGTCATAAAGAAGTGATGAGCAGAAAACCCGTCATCATGTTCAGGCATGATCCGTTCATAACTGCCATCACTGCACAAACGCCAAGAATTAAGCGTATCGTTTAAATTGGCGGTCATGACTTGGTCAAGGATTTGACGATGCACCGTGGGGTTTTCAATCGGCATCATCACCTCAACCCGCCGGTTCAGGTTGCGCGGCATCAAATCAGCCGAAGCAATGTAAACAGAAGCCTGGTCAGACGGCAATTGCTGACCATTAGCGAAAACAAAAATGCGGGCATGTTCAAGGAAGCGCCCCACCAAAGAGATGACTTTAATGTTTTCAGACAAGCCTTTGACGCCTGGCCGCAAACAACAAATCCCCCGCACCACCAATTCCACGGGCACGCCGGCCTGAGAGGCCGCATAAAGCCGCTGGATGCAATCAGGATCAACCAAAGCGTTGACCTTAATCCAGATGCCAGAGGGCTTGCCTGCTTTGGCATTGGCAATCTCACGGTCAACTGCATCATTAAATGTAGAGCGGGCTGAAACAGGGGCATAGGCCACTTTTTTCAGGTCATGGGGTTCAACATAACTGGTCATGTAATTGAACACCCGCACGATATCAGAACAAATATCAGGATCAGAGGTAAAGAACGACAAATCCGTATAGGTCTTTGCCGTCACCGGATGATAATTGCCTGTCCCGCAATGGGCATAAGACCTAAGCCCGCTTTCTTCTTGCCGCACCACCAGCGATAATTTGGCATGGGTTTTAAGATCAACAAAGCCGTAAACCACCTGTACGCCTGCACGTTCCAAATCGCGCGCCAAGCGGATATTCACTTCTTCATCAAACCGGGCTTTAATTTCAACCATAGCAG
Organism: Alphaproteobacteria bacterium; assembly: GCA_011522975.1. Lineage (GTDB taxonomy): Bacteria > Pseudomonadota > Alphaproteobacteria > Puniceispirillales > UBA1172 > JAGWAQ01. Next base: position 8,892 of record WTHX01000142.1, read on the forward strand.
TGACAGATTTACCTGCTTCAGCGGCTGAGATCAGCGCTCTTACAATCGGTGAATTGGGCAAGGTTCGATACAGCGTTTGCCGAATGGAAATCACTTTCGGGTCTTCGGCGGCTTGGCGCAAGAATTGCAACACCACATCGAAACTTTCATAAGGGTGATGCACAACAATATCTTTTGATCTAATCGCGGCAAAACAATCGCCGCCGAAATCACGGATACGGTCAGGGTATCGCGGGGTGTAATTAGGGAACCGAAGATGATCCCCGCCGGCTGAACACATCTGGCTAAGGTCTGCAAGCCCCAACATACCGCCGACATAGGCCACATCGGTTTCGATCACCCCCATGGCTTCACAAAGGCTTTCGGTAAAAGCATTGGTTTCTTTGGCGGAAAGTTCGAGCGCGATGACATTGCCCCGGCGGCGGGCTTTGAGGGCTGATTCAAAGGTTGCCACCAAATCTTCGGCTTCATCATCAACTTCCAATTCACTGTCGCGCAACACCCGAAAGGTAAAAGAATTGCGCAAATCATGATTGGGGAAAATCTGATCAAGATTCTGAATGATGCAATCTTCAAGGGCAATAAAACGATCGGCTGCATAGCCACTACTATTGCCATCCGCAGGCAGAGATATAAACCGCTTTAACCTTGGGCTAAGCATGATCAAGGCTTGATTGGCCTTGCCTTTTTGGTCTTCAAGACCGAGGTAGAGACCAAAGCCTTTATTGGCAATAAATGGAAACGGATGGGCAGGATCAATGCTCAATGGTGCGATCACCGGCATGATCTCACGGTTGAAATAATCGTTCAAAAAGACGTGATCTTGTTCAGACAAGTCATTTTGACTGACCAGTGAAACCCCTTGATGCGTTAAATCTTCCAGCAAAAGAGGCAGGATTTGCAATTGCCGGGCCAAGAGATGCTTAACCCGCGTTGACAATGGACCTAAAACTTCAATTGGCAGGGCTTGGCCTTCGCTCGACCCTTTCAGGCCCAAACTGGCCTGCTGTTTTACGCCGGCAACACGGACAATCATAAATTCATCAAGGTTGCTGGCTGAAATGGCTAAGAACCGCAACCGTTCCAATAAAGGATGTCTGGTGTTGAGGGCTTCCGCCAACACGCGTTCATTAAAAGCCAGCCACGACACTTCACGGTTGATGATATTCGGGTCTTCATCACCGATCGCGGGAATAGGCAAAGTCGTGTTTGAAAAAGCCAAGGGGCTTTCCATCAGGCTTTTGATCTTATCTGTACTGGTTTTAATGATCTCGTTCATCACTAACAATTTCGCAGTTTCAATGGCTTAGATATAGCAGGGAACGCCCCAAACAACAAGGAATCGGCAATAACACTGCCGATTCCCCAAATATAACCCCTTTAATTGACCAAAAGTCAGGGCAGAATATTAAGCCCGATTAGTGGCTGGAATTAAACGCCCCGCCATCAATCAGCAGATTTTGCCCCACCACATAGCCTGAATGGGCACTGCAAAGATAGGCACACGCCTGACCAAATTCTTTGATATAGCCAATCCGTCCACATGGGTTGCGGGCTTCGGCTTCGGCACGTAAGTCTGCGGCATCACGGCCTTCGGCTGTGGCGCGGGATGCAAAAAGACTGGCGATCCGGTCGGTATCAAACTGACCTGGCAGAAGGTTGTTGATCGTCACATTATGCTTGGCGACCTGCCGTGCCAGCCCTGCGACAAAGCCGGTCAACCCTGCCCTTGCGCCGTTTGACATGCCCAATTGCGGGATCGGGTTTTTAACAGACCCTGAGGTGATATTAACAACACGGCCAAAACCCTGATCAATCATTGGGTCAATCACCGCTTTAATCAATTCGATTGGCGTCAGCATATTATCATTCACCGCTTTGTTCCAATCATCCATGGACCAATTGCGGAAATCACCGGGCGGCGGGCCGCCAGCGTTATTGATCAAAATATCAATCGTGCCATCGGCGGCGGCCAAAACTTCTTTGCGGCCGTCTTCGCTAGTAATATCCGTTGCAACCGCCGTCACCTTGACGCCATAGGTATCCCGCAAGCGATCAGCCGATGCGCCTAAAACATCTGCGCTGCGGGCATTCATGATAAGGTTAACGCCATTGGCGGCTAATTCTTCAGCGCAAGCAAGGCCAAGCCCTTTGCTTGATGCACATACAATAGCCTGACGGCCAGCAAGTCCCAGATCCATAATTTTTCCCTTTTTTTTAATGGTTATTAGTCAATATAGGTTGAGTTGTTCTTCAAGCACATCCCGCACAAGCGGAATGGTGACATTTTTTTTCACGGAAAGCGCGGTTTGGTTTAATTGCACCATTATTTGTTGGGCGGCATCAAATCTGCGGTCCATGCGTGTAATTATGTAACGCGCCACATCATCATCCAGCGCCATGCCCAAATCATCCGCATGTTTAAACAACAACGCCATCAGCATATCATCATCAGGGTCTGTTATCTCTGCGCCCGATAAACCGTTCAATCGTGACGCCACATCCGCGATTTGCCAGTCGATTGCCGCCATAGGTTGATGCGATAAAATCAACAACGACCCTTCAATTTCAGTCAGTCGATTGAGCAGGTGAAAGATCAAATCTTCCGGCCAATCAGATGATGGCAAAGGCTGATCCCAAATCATATGGGGATTGTCATCCAGCCCAAAAATAGTTTGGTCATCAATGCGGTCATAACTCTTGGCTTTGCTTTTGCTTTGCCAAATTGCCGCCAGATGAGACTTACCACAAGAGGGCGGGCCATGAAGCACAAGCCCTTGGATACGGCCCGGCCAATCAGGCCAACGGTCAATCCAATCAGCCGCCATAGCATTGCATCCGCTTAAGACAAAATCATCGCGGGCAAAACTTGGTGGCGGCATTAAATCCATGGTGAATTGTTGAGGGGTCATGATGTTTTATCGGCGTTTATGGCGTTGAAGTCGAGACCAATTTTAAAGCAATATTGCCGTCATCTTCACTATTTTCAATCTTCAATTGATGTTGTTCAAGCGCATTGCTGAGTGCTTCGATTGATCCTGCCAATTTAAGCCGCACCACCCCGCCGCTGGAGGATAACTGCACCACTTCGACCTGATCAACAGGCGGCAGATTTTCTAAAATCGCCAATTGGCCGGTCCATTGGTCGATGTTCTGGGCCGGTACATGAATGACCAGCACCCCGCCATCTTCCAAATTAATCTGATTGGCCTTGCGCCATGCGCCTTCGATGCCGCTGGCCATGCCACGCGCCAATTGTGATAATTGATCGGTGATCTCATCAACAGGGGCAGAGATGCCATCCAATTGATAAATATCAGAATCAAAACGGCCATTGGCCCTAAAGAGCTTCGCCGTCATGCTAATATCAATGGATTGGCCGTCTAATTCAGGCGTCAGGATCGCCAGAATAACACGTTCGGCTTGTTCAAATTGGGCAGCGGTGGCAATGGCTTTCTGGTCAGCAATCAACAGATCTTCAACTTTGACCGATCTTTCTATCGACAGAGATTGCGGCATTTTCATCTGCACAAGACCGATGTGGTTAGGCAAAAGATCTTGCCAGACTTGCATCCATGGGTTGGGTTGCCGCCAAAGCCGCGGGGTCTTGGCTTCGTTCCAGACAGGCAAGACCAGCATATCGCCAGAGATTAATTCAGCATGGCGGATGCCTTGGTCTTTAAACAACGCCCTTGTCTTGACGCGGTCAAAGCAATAATCAAACCGCCCTTGATAGCGGGTTTCCAGAACTGTTTCTTGATCAATGCGGATGTAATCCAAGACGCTGTCAATGACGCTGGCGTTATCCGCGATGAACGGCTGTTCTGGCAAAAGCAGGCGAGATTGTAGGGCTTGCCATGCTTTTTGTTGGGCTTGGGTGGTGGCTTTGATGCGTGCAATTTCACTGCTTTCGTCATCAACCGCCACGTCAATACCTTTAATGTAAAAGGCTTGCGCAGGACAACTTTCCGCTGCATTGGCCGGTTTGATGGCAACACCAAACCCCAAACAAAACGCCATGAAAGCCCCAAGCGTAAAAACGCTAATGCAAATTTTTTGAATTCGCGTATAAGAAAAGAATAATTGCATCAATATTTCCATTAATCCTGCGTGAAGACGCACCATGGAGGCTATCATAAGCAAGAAGACCAAGACAACTCCTCCGCTCACATATCGTGATGCTGGCGTCAATATTGATGCGGGCGATGCCCTGATTGGTGAGATTTCTGACGATGCCAAAAGAACCCGCCGCCCTGGTGCGGATGCGGCGCTGGGCGGATTCGGTGCTTTGTTTGATGTCAAAGCCGCTGGCTACCAAGACCCTCTATTGGTCGCAGCCACCGACGGTGTTGGAACAAAATTGGAACTGGCGCAAGCCATGGATAACCACCGTGGCTTAGGAATTGATCTGGTGGCTATGTGCGCCAATGATGTGCTGGCACAAGGCGCTATGCCCCTGTTTTTCTTGGATTATTTTGCAACAGGTCAATTGGAAACCCATATTGCCAAAACGGTTGTGGCGGGGATTGCCGATGGCTGTGTTGATGCAGGATGCGCATTGATCGGGGGTGAGACGGCTGAGATGCCTGGGATTTACCCAAAAGGAAGTTATGATCTGGCCGGGTTCTGTGTCGGGGCGGTTGAACGTGATGATATGATCGATCCCGCCCGTGCCGAAAATGGTGATATTGCCATTGCCATCGCGTCCCATGGTGCCCATGCCAATGGATTTTCCCTGATCCGTAAAGTCATTGAATTGTCTGGGGTTAAGTTAACCGACCCTGCGCCTTTCAACCCTGAACAAACTTTGGGCGATGCTTTGCTCAGGCCAACAGCAATTTATGCCAAACCTATCGCGGCGGTGATCAAAGCCCTTGGGCAGGTCAGCGCGATCCATGGCCTTGCCCATATCACTGGCGGCGGTTTGGTGGAAAATCCGCCACGCGCCTATGGCAAATCCTTGGCGCTTGATCTTGACCTTTCCACTTGGACATTGCCCCCTGTCTTTCAATGGCTGAAAAACGCAGGCGGCATTGAAGCCGGTGAAATGGCGCGGGTCTTTAATTGCGGGGTGGGGATATTGCTTTATGTCAACCCTGATGATGTTGAAGCAACTTTATCCGCCATTCAATCAACGGGCCATACCGCTTGGGTGGCAGGGCAATTGATTGACCGTGCAGAAAATGGTGATGCGGTGATCCTCAATAATATCGATATCTGGGATCAAGATTAGACCATGACTTACCGCCTTGCCATCATGATTTCAGGGCGCGGCAGTAATATGATCGCCCTTGCTGATTATGCCCTGCAAGAGGATGTTGACGCTGACATTGCTGTGGTGATCGCGGATAAACCTGCGGCAGGGCTGGATGTGGCGAAAGCCCGCGGCATTCCTGTTCAATTGATTGACCGTCAAGATTACGCAACCCGCCAAGACCATGAAGCCGCCATCATGAATCTGATTGACAGCCTTGATGTGGATGGTGTTTTTCTGGCGGGGTATATGCGGGTTTTATCGGCTGAATTTTGCCAGCATTTTAACCACCGCCTGTTTAATATTCACCCGTCTTTATTGCCGCGCCATAAAGGGCTTGATACCCATCAGCGTGCCTTGGATTCTGGCGATAAAACTCATGGTTGCAGTGTCCATCTGGTGACGGCTGAATTGGATGACGGCCCTGTGTTAATCCAGCGTGAAGTAGAGGTTTTGGATGCTGACGACGCCGACAGGCTTGCCGCCAGAGTATTAACCCAAGAGCATATCATCTACCCCATGGTTTTAGGGGCATTGGCATCAGGTCTGCTAAATGTCTCAAATGGCGATATTGAAATGAATATCGGGGTTTTGCCCGGGGTCATTCCCAATGCGCCTGCACCGATCAATTGGCCGCATTAATTAAGGTTTTATATCGCGTTACTTGATCTTGAATTGCACGTCAAATTCAGTCATAAAGAGAACAGATAGGAATTGGGGGAAGACATGGATACTTCAAATTTTGATAATGAAGCTCGTCAGCATCTTGAAATTTACAAAGGGTTTATGACCTTTTCAAAAATCTCAATCGTTGCGACGGCTGTTGTTTTGATCCTGATGGCAATCTTCTTGCTGTAAACAATGATCAAAACAATCCTAGTGATAAAAAAAGGGCCGTTAAACGGCCCTTTTTGCTGTTTGGATTTTGATGGCAACACCAATTTTATTGGCAATGCCAGCAATTAACCGGTGATTTCATCCGCGCCAAAGAAGAAGTCAATTTCGATCTTGGCATTTTCAAGGCTGTCTGAACCATGCACTGAATTGGCTTCGATGCTTTCAGCAAAATCCTTACGGATGGTGCCTTCATCAGCGTCTGCGGGGTTGGTTGCGCCCATGATCTCACGGTTGCGGGCAACTGCGTTTTCACCTTCCAGCACCTGAACAACAACAGGACCAGATGTCATGAAGGCAACAAGATCATTAAAGAATGGGCGTTCGCTATGAACAGCGTAAAAACCTTCAGCCTGTTCGCGTGACATGTTGATGCGCTTTTGGGCAACGATCCGCAGACCGCCTTCTTCAAGGCGAGCAGCGACTTGGCCAGTGATGTTGCGACGCGTGGCGTCAGGCTTGATGATTGAAAAAGTACGTTCCAAAGCCATGGGGATTCCTTTATCGACAAGGGTTGAATAAGACCAGTTTAACAGCCTTAAAAATTAGCATATCGGCCTTATAGGAGGGTTGAGACGGCTTGTCCACCCCTTGCGATTGGCTTGGTGATAAGCACCTCCAATAATCATCAGATGAATTGGGCCGTTTGAGCCTTAAAACAGCCACTATGCTGCCTTTATACTGCTACTCACTAAGCAGATTGTGTCCAGCGGCCAGCATCGTCTTGCTGCCAATAACTGAGTGCATGGCCTTCGCCTTTCAGGGCTTTCCATTGGCCGCGAGCCACCGTAAGGGCGGCATCATCATTGCCATCAAAAAGCACGAAAACGCGATCACTTCCAGCAAGGTTTTCAGGAGTGATGCCATTGATAAAAAACATAAAACTGGCGTTGTTATGATTGTTTTGAGGGCTGTCGCTAAACCAGATCGGGCAAATTTCAGCATCCGCGTCATCTTTGCCTTTAATGCCATGGGGCAACCATGACCCTTCGCCATAACTCCCCCCTCCGAAGGACCAAAGCGCGGAGGATAGGCCTGTTGCTTGATCAAGATCACAGCAAACCAACGCCCGCTTTTCAGCCGCCATTGTTTTTTGCAATAAGGCAGGCAAGGCTTCAGCCGCTGTTGATCGCGTCAAATGATAAAAGGCCAGTTGAGCCATCACTCTGATCCCAACGTATTCTCGTGCGGATTAATCACGATCAGTTTCAACCAATTTGGTGAGCATTTTCACGCCATAACCTGTCCCGCCTTTTGGCACTGTCGGGCTGGATTTATCAGCCCATGCCATGCCCGCGATATCAAGATGCGCCCATGGCACGTCATCAACAAATCGTTCTAAGAAACAAGCCGCGGTAATAGACCCCGCCAGACGCCCGCCGATATTCTTCATATCAGCAATATGCGATTTCAGCATATCATCATAGGCTTTGCCCATGGGCATCCGCCATGATTTTTCATTCGTGGCCGCGCCAGCATCCATAATGGCTTGCGACAGGTCATCGTTATTGCTGAACAGACCAGCATATTCTTTGCCCAATGACACCAAAATAGCCCCAGTCAACGTCGCCAGATTAATCATCTTGCTTGGCTTGTAATAGGTTTGGGCATAGGTCAGAACATCCGCCAAGACCAAACGACCTTCGGCATCTGTATTGATGATCTCCACGGTTTGACCAGACATGGAGGTCACCACATCACCAGGGCGGGTGGCTTCACCATCGGGCATATTTTCAACAAGGCCAACCAGCCCCACGACATTGCGCTTGGTTTTACGGCCTGCGATGGCACGCATCGCCCCAACCACCGCCGCAGAGCCGCCCATGTCCCATTTCATATCTTCCATACCGCCAGCAGGTTTGATGGAAATACCGCCTGTATCAAAACAGACGCCTTTGCCAATCAACGCGATCGGGGCTTCGTCTTTTGCCCCGCCTTGCCATTCCATCACCACCATGCGGGATGCACGGCGGCTGCCCTGCCCCACTGAAAGCAACAGATGCATGCCTTCTTTGCGCATAGCGTCTTCATCAAGGACAGTGATTTTCAGCCCTGTTTCAGCCAGTTTTTCACAACGTTCGGCGTAACTTTCAGGGTAAAGTTTATTGGCAGGTTCGGTGATCAAATCACGCGCCAGAAAAACACCTTCAGCCAATTCAGCCCGCGCGCCATAAGCCTTTTCAGCATCCGAAGCAGCATCCGCATAGATCGCCAATGATTTTTCTTTGATTTTGGCTTGCTCACCTTTGGTGAAATAGTCTTTGAAGACATAAGACGCCAGATGCGCTCCATGGGCCAAATCAGCCAGCACTTCTTCATCGGCATCAAGATAAAGATTGGCGCTTGATAGACCTGCGCCTGACATGGCGCTGAAGATTTTACCGCCCAAGGTTTCAGCATCTTTCCCCGCATCAAGATCAGCATCAGAACCAATCAGAATAACAGTCCCTTTGGCGCCGCGCACCACAAGACTAGACCCTGATTTGGCTTTAAACTCTGCTTCTGTCGCGGCCCGTGATAACGCACCTTCACCCTCTGCATCTGCCGTTTGGGCGGCGGCTGACAGGATAATTCCGTCCTCGCCAGATGAGGCTGTTACCACGCAAGGATATTCAATCGTGGATGATGCTTTTTGGAATGATAGAGATAGGGTTGCGGTCATGATCTGTCCTCTTTTGAATGTGCTTTACTGAGTATCGTGATGCTGGGTGAGATTATCAAGTCTTTGGCGGATAATATTTTATCATTTTGTTCATTAACTTATCGTGAAAATACAAGGCATCAAAGGCTTTAAATATCGATATTTATTGTACAAATTCATGTATTTCGTGATATGTCTTTGTCATGGAACTCAAGCGTTATCTTTTTAAACAAGTGCTTTATTGGCTCTTGGTCAGCACCTTATCCATGATCGGGATTGTCTGGCTGGGTCAAGCGCTGCAATTGATCGAACTGCTGGTCAATAAAGGGGCGGCAATGTCACAGTTTTTGACATTGACCTTTTTGGCTGTTCCACTTTGGTTGATGGCTATTTTGCCGATTGGCGGTTTGGCTGGTGCTATGGTTGTGCTGAATAAATTGCAGTCAGACCGTGAGATTATTGCCATGTATGCCGCAGGGATGAGCAATTTTAAAATTGCCCAAGCGCCACTTTCGGTAGGGGTGTTGCTGACCGTCTTTCTATATATCAATTCTGTTTTTATCCTGCCCCTGACCTATAGCGGCTATAAATCCATTATTAATTCCCTTAAAACGTCAGCCCCGATTGTCACCTTACAAGAAGGGGTTTTCACCGATATCACCAAAGGGCTGACCATATTTATCAGTGATCGCAAAGGGCAAAATAGTTTTGATAATATTTTTGCCCATGACACGCGGAATGAAGGCACAATCACTGAGATTATTGCTGAAAGTGGCGAGATTGACATCACATCCTCCCCACCTCGATTACGGTTTTATAATGGGGTGCGGTCTGAATTTGTGACGGAAACCAAAAAAACAACTGTTCTAGAATTTAAATCATATAATCTGTCTTTAACCACCGAAAATCAATCCACCCGCCA
>WTHX01000173.1 GCA_011522975.1 Alphaproteobacteria bacterium
GTTAGTTTGACAGTATCAAATGAACGCGGTTGTATCATCAACAACGGGATCGCTTCGGCAAACTTTTCAGCAGGAGGCGATTCAACTGTTATCGAAGGGGCAACAGTCACCATCAGCGGCAGTCATAATGAAAGTGACAAACTCTTTGTCCGCACTGCAACGTCCATTACCGTTGATAATGATACAGATGATATCACTTATGCGAGCATCACTGGATATAGCGGCATTGATAACGCGACCTATGACAAAAGTTCTGGTGAATTGGTGTTTAATGGTTCTTTGACGCTGGCCAACTGGATCAATGTTTTCAAATTGGTGGGGTATATTTTTGACGATAATGGATCAAATCCTAATGAAACGCGGTCATTGATTTTCTCATTATCCAATAATATTCCTTACAACCACCCCGATGGTGGCGACCATTTCTATAACTTTATTGATACAGCGCTCACGTTTGAAAATGCAAGAATTGCAGCAGATAACTCTACGCTCTTTGGTCTCCAAGGTTATCTGGCTACCATTACCAGTTCAGCTGAACAAACCTATATCACCCCTAAAATTGGTGGTCAGGGATGGATCGGTGCCTGTGACCGTTTAGGTGATAACACCACAAGAGACTATTGTGGCCTGAGCGCAACAGAAGTTAGTAATTTGAGTGGTCAATCCTCTTGGGTGGTCTCAAATGGTGATTACAAAATTGGTAATGGTGAAGGGTATTGGTATTGGATTTCAGGGCCTGAGCGCACCAATTACATTGGTCATGATGAGGGCAACGCCAGTAACAACTGCCGCCAGCGTACTTATGTACGGGGTTCAGATGTATTCAACCTAGCCAATTCAGACGATAATTACACGAATTTTAAAAGCGGTGAACCTAATAACTATCTTGTTTCGAATTGTAGCAATAATGAGGGTGGCGAAAATCACTTGCATTTCTATTACAGCGGCACTTCTCTGGGCAAATGGAATGACTATGGCAATAACTCAAGTAGTATTGAAGGGTATTTAATCGAATATGGCGGGATGGATGGTGATCCTGTTGTCGATTTGACGGAAGATAAAACCTATACAATCGCAACTGAAGGGCAATTCTGCGCCCATCAGTGATAAGCGGCTGTTTTTAGGAATTAGATAAATGTTCCGTGATGGTAAACTGCGGCCCTGAAACAGCATAGGCCGCCGCAAATCCTGTGACCAACACACCCTTTTCGGGAATAATCTTGAAAAGATGGAAATCAGTGAAGTTGCGGATCAACCCCATGGTTGCCCCCAAGTGATCCTGCATCGTATCCATCATGGGTTCAAATCGGTCATCATCCCTAGTGATGCGCGTCACGTCTGCTGTGAAACTGACGCGCACCCGTGCCCAGATGTTTTGGGAAACAGATTCATCAGCAGCCAGCATAAATTTAACAGGGGCATCCTTAAGCAATGCCCGCACATGGGCAGAAAGATGGCTGGTATAAATATAGAAATGTCCGTCAGCATCACGATAGAAAGGCGAAAACCCAAGGTCAGGGCCACCCCCCTCCTCCTCTGGTAATGCTGTTGTCACTATCACAGTTCTGGCGGTAGTGAGCAGTTTTTCCTTTGCAGCTTCTACTCTTTTAAGATCGGACATGATCACTCCTTATCGCCGTTGACATAGCATTTTTTGCCCATGAGGCAACAATAGATGGCGAAAAACCCTAAACCAACCTGTTGAACATTTGATTGAAATGTTTAGCATAATTCTTACCACTATCGCCAAGGAGATACATATGAGCTATGCGCCAAACCCGCATCGTTACGAAAACATGATTTATCGTAAATGTGGTCACTCAGGCCTTAAATTGCCTCTGATCTCGTTGGGTTTATGGCATAATTTTGGTCATGATTTTACGCATCAGAATAAGCGGGACATATGCAAAACCGCATTTGATCATGGTATCACGCATTTTGACCTTGCCAATAATTATGGCCCTCCCCCAGGCAGTGCTGAATTGGCATTTGGTGAAATCCTCAAAACCGATTTTGCAAACCATAGGGACGAGTTAATCATCAGTTCAAAAGCAGGGTATGATATGTGGCCAGGCCCCTATGGTGAATGGGGAAGCCGAAAATACGTGATTGCATCTTGCGATCAATCCCTAAAGCGCATGGGGTTGGATTATGTCGATATATTCTATTCGCATCGTTTTGATCCTGAGACACCACTAGAAGAAACCATGGGGGCACTTGATCATATTGTTCGATCTGGCCGCGCGCTTTACGTTGGAATATCAAGTTATAATAGCCAGCGTACAAAGGAAGCCGCCGCAATACTTAAAGATTTAGGAACGCCGTGTTTGATCCACCAACCCAGTTACAACATGTTTAATCGTTGGGTGGAAGATGACGGTCTATTGGGCACGCTTGAAGAACTTGGCATTGGGTCAATTGCGTTTACGCCTTTGGCGCAGGGCCTTTTAACGAACAAGTATTTGAACGGCGTTCCAGAAGATAGCCGTGCCCGCCAAGATAAAAGTTTAGATCAACAAAAAATCACCCCTGATTTGGTTGAAAACTTGAAAGCCTTAAATGATATGGCGCAAGCAAGAGGTCAAACTTTGGCGCAAATGGCTATTGCTTGGGTGTTGCGAAAGGGGCGCATTACATCAGCCTTAATCGGTGCATCGAACGTCAACCAAGTGATCGATTGTGCTGGGGCCGTTAAAAACATGGATTTCACGGATCAAGAATTAAAAGAAATCGATGCGCTTTCAGGCGATAAAGGGATTAATCTCTGGGCGCAATCATCCGAGACCGAATGATTCAAAAAAATCGGAAGTGTTGTATGGGCTGGTTTTTATCAGTTGATCTGGGGCGAAATGGCGATCCCGGCAGGACTCGAACCTGCAACCTGCTGATTAGAAGTCAGCTGCTCTATCCAGTTGAGCTACGGAACCGTAAGGCTGTTATAACAGAAAACTTTTTTAAGACCAGTCTTTGAATATAGTGGCTGGGATCAAACGTAAAAGCCGATCAATGCACAGCCATCTAAAATGTCGCCTTTAATATGATGCCTTAATGCGTCCAAGCCTGTCTGCGGTTGGCGGCAAAATTATCAGCATAACCGCGGATCTTTGTCCGCCGTGAGCCTGTTTTAATCACATGATAGGTCATGCCCATCTTTTCAGCATAGGCAATGGCATCTTCTTTGCTCGGGAACTTCAGATGGATGGTGCGGGTGGTATCAGATGATGATTGCCAGCCCATCAGGCGATCAGGGAGTGCGACGCTGTTGCGTGGAAATTCAAGCATCCATTCATCTGATTTTGAACGGCCTGACTGCATTGCTGATTTGGTAGGCTGATAAATGCGAACCATCATAATATCCCCATAAGTTTTTTATTTTTTACCATCTCGCAATTGAATTGCAAAGCAGCAAATGAACATATCATGATGTAAGGGAAATGGTCGGAGTGGAGAGATTCGAACTCCCGACCCTCTGGTCCCAAACCAGATGCGCTACCAGGCTGCGCTACACTCCGACAAGAGAGTTTTTATCCATAGTCGGAGATGAAATCAACCCTTCTTCATCATTGAATTCATATTTTTTTCATCATGACGCCATTTATCGGGCGAAAGGCAATTTCAAAATGGTTTTTTCGCTTAATCCAAGGCGTTTGGCCTCACCCGCTAGGATTTCAACCGCATATTGCGCGGGGCGATCTGACCGTAAACTATCTTTTGAAAATGGCACCGTGTGATAATGGCCATTGATAAACTGGCCTTCAGAGTCAAAGAACAGAATATCAAGCGATAAAGGTGTGTTTTTCATCCAGAAAGATCGGGGGGCTTCTTTTTGAAAGACAAAAACCATCCCCTGCCCTTGTGCAAGGTCTTCACGAAACATCAGGCCTTTGGCCCTTGTTCTTGGCGTGTCAACAATTTCAGCATCAATGACAGTGGCCTGATGATCTGTCAGCAAGACCAGATCAACGCGCTCTAGGGGTTGGGCTTCGGCGATGCTCCATGTCACAGGCCATAACACCGCCAATAACAGGGATACGCCCAAAAAGAGAGAGACTTGCCGTCTTTTAACCCAATGCGGCATAGACAACTGCCAAGATCATGGCCAAGAGAATGACCTGAACAACCGCGGCAGGACCAGGGATCACAGGTCCGCTGATCGGGTGGTTAGACATATCTTTGGTCATCCGCATGATGGATTGCGCCGATGACACCACAGCCGTTTCAGCGGCCTTGGCCATGGCCAACCCTGACTTAATGACAGGCAATAATGCCCAAGGCGCTAGTTTGCGATAGAGCCAATCTGTATTCAGCACGGTTGAGCGAATCTCAGGTGGATAAAACCCAAACCGCATCAGGAAGGTGAAGGCCAGCATCGCAAAGATCACCAACTGGAATTGACCAACAATATGGCTGGCATCATAGGGCTGATAATCAAGCGCATAGGGCAGGATTTGATAGAACTGCGTTGGCATCACCCCAATACCGATACATAGAACACTGGCAATCCCCATGGCGATCAGCATATTGATGGGGGCTTCTTTCGGGCGCAGACCGCTGTCATGGCTGAAGAAGGTGAAATACGGAATTTTGATCCCTGAATGGTGCAGAACCCCTGCGGATGCCGCCAAGAGAATCAGATAGACATAGATCAATTCTTCATAGCCAACAGCCTTCATGATGACGGCTTTGGCGGTGAAGCCACTGAACATTGGGAAAGCGGAAATTGACATCGCACCAATGATACAAAACACCATGGTCAGCGGCATGGATTTATAAAGCCCGCCCAATTCGGTGGCTTTCGCCGTGCCAACGCGATACATGACTGACCCAATCGACATAAACAACAAGGCTTTATAGATAATATGGGCAAAAGCATGGGCAACAGCGCCATTGATGGCCAGTTCTGTGCCAATCCCAATGGCGACAATCATAAAGCCAAGCTGGTTGTTCAAACTATAGGCCAGCACCCGCCTTAAGTCGTTTTCAATAACGGCAAAGAACACAGGGAAGGCTGTCATGGCCGCCCCAATCCAGATCAGGTATTCTGTTCCTGCAAAGCCGCGGGCAAACGCATAGATCGCCAATTTAGTGGTGAATGACGACAGCATCACCGTGCCAATGACCGTGGCTTCTGGATATGCATCCTGCAACCAGCCATTGAGCAATGGGAAGGCTGCTTTAATGCCGAATGCCAAGAAAATCAACCATGTGCCTAAACTGCCCAATTCCATGGCGGCAAATGCCCATGACCCTGACTCCCGCCAATAGAGCGCCGCGCCAGCCAAGAGCATAACGCCAGAGGCAACCTGCACCAAAAGATAGCGCATAGCCGCTTTATTGGCGCGTTCAGTTGCGCTCGCTAAGATCAGGAAGACAGAAGTGACGGCGGTGGCTTCCCACCAGATAAACAGCGTCACCAAATCCCCAGCATGGACCGCTGCAATCGCCGCCCCTGCATAGGCCAGACCCGCGGTATGTTCCATGGCTTTGCGTTCATGCCAGCCATAAATGACATTCAACACCGCCGCGATATGGAAAATGATCCCAAATGGTAGGGTCAAATGATCAGCGTGATGCAAAATCAAATCATGCCCAAAGACAGGTATAGACCAATGCACCCCTGCCCCAGCTGTAAGGCTGAAGGCAGATAGCACGATCGCGCCCAGCATAAAGAACTGCCTGAAATGATGCGGCAAATACGGCACGGCACCTGCCGCGATGATCATTAATAATCCAGGGGTTAGATCAGTCATAATAATCTTCCCCCCGCATCAGAAGCACGCGCAGGCCAATTCCCACCACAACAATAAAAACCGATGCCACAAAACCATAAACTACAGGGAAAATCGGTAAGTCTTCCAAGGCTATTTCACCATGACGGTGAACAAAGAATTCCGAAATAATCAAACAAAGGCCAATCACAACCAGCACGATACTGGCATAATTGCCCATTTTTTTCAGATTTGGGTCAAGATTGCTCATGGCGTCACCATTAAAGTTGTGAACGGTGTGATCCAGTCAACGGTAAAGAATAACATCAGGCTCAACAGCGCAGTGATCACAGGCGGCATGATGGTCAGGACATGCCGATCGACATGGATATCTTTTTGCATGGGCTTAAAGAAACCACGCGCCACAGGTTCGAGCAGATAATAAACATTGAGCAGCGATGAAATGGCCAATACCGCCAGCATGATCGGCATGCCAGCATCAACAGAGCCTGCCATTAGCATGAATTTGGACCAACTGCCCCCCATGGGCGGGATGCCAATAATCGACAATGCGCCCAAGAAAAACGCAATAAATACCCATGGCAATTTCGGGCCAAGTCCATCCAATTCAGAGATGTTTTTGATATGGGCATTGACATAAATCGCCCCAGCACAGAAGAACAGCGTGATCTTTGCTGTCGCGTGCATAACGATATGCAGTGTCGCGCCTTCAATGGCGGCGGCGGTGGCCAGTGCCGCGCCCAAAACGATATAGGATAATTGCGAGATCGTTGAATACGCCAGACGTGCTTTAAGATCATCCTTGGTAATGGCGACAATGGATGACGCCAAAATGGTGAATGCCGCCAGCCATGCCAACCATACGGAGGCTTGGGTCTGGGTCAGGAAATCAATCCCGAAGATATAGACAACCACCATCAGAATGGTGAAGACCCCTGCTTTTACCACCGCCACCGCGTGTAACAATGCGGATACAGGTGTTGGCGCCACCATGGCGGCTGGCAACCAGCGGTGAATAGGCATCAAGGCGGCTTTACCGACACCAAAGGCGAATAACGCCAGCAAATATGGTGCGGCATCAGCGGAAAGTTTACCCGCCAGAATCCCGCCATGGGTAAAATCCAATGTGCCAGCGCTGATCCAAACCCAAATTATAGCAGGAAGCAGGAGGACAACCGATGTACCCACCAGAATGCTCATGTAAAGGCGGCCGGCGCGGATCGCCTCTTGGCTTTCTTTATGGGTCACCAATGGATAGGTTGAGAAGGTCAAAATCTCATAGAAAATAAACAAGACCATCAAATTGCCAGACCATGCAATGGCAATAGCGGCATGGACAGCGATAGCATAGCAAATGGCAAATCGTGTTTGATGGGCTTCATGATTGCCGCGCATATAACCTGTGGTGTAGAGCGCGGCTAAAATCCAAAGACCTGATGCCACCAGCCCAAAGATTGCCCCAAGCGGCGTGACTTTAAACGTTAGCGACAGGCCGTCAGCAATGGTGATGATGGTCCATTCAGGCACGCCCCCTGCCAAAACATCTTGGGCAACATGAAGGGCGGCAATAAAACTGACCACCCCGCCGATTGGCCCTGCGGCATCACGGAAATTAACACGTACCGCCAAAAATGGCACCAGCAACGCGGTGATAAGCGGCGCAAATATCCCAACTTTAAGGGCTGTATCAACAGACATGATCATCATAACCCGCCCCCGATCACACTGCCAAGCAAAGCATTGGCCGTGATGGCACGCGCTGCCGCATCCGCCAGATCAACCACTGGCTTGGCGTAAATACCGAAGACGATATTGGCTGCCGCTACAAGCCACAGTGGGCCATAAATCATGATGTTTTCAGTGATCTGAGGGCCTTGGTAAGGGCGCATCCACATAACTTCGACAATCTTCCAAAGATAAAGAACCGATAACGCGCTCGACAGCAGGATCAATGCTGTTACAAAGCCAAGCCCTGCATCCATCATCGCCAAGACCAGATAGATTTTTGAAATAAACCCAGCCGTTAAAGGCAAGCCGATCAAGGATAACCCGCAGATCAACATGGCAGAACTTGTCCACGGCAAAGCGCGGCCTAATCCTGCGATGGTATTGATATTGGCGCGTTTGCCGATGGTCACCGCAATCGCGCCTACCGCCATAAACAGCCCGCCTTTGATGATGGCGTGATTGGCCATATGGATAAACCCGGCACTGATGCTGGAAATCGTAGCGACTGAAAACGCAAGGGTGATATAGCCGATTTGAGCAATCGAGGATTGTGCCAAAAGTTTCTTTAAATCTTTTTCATAAATCGCAAGGATCGTGCCGCCAAACATGGCCATGATCGATAGCGGCAGAAGAATCCATTTTAAAATCAGATCGGTTACTTCAGGCAGGCCACTGAAAATTGTGAAGAAAATTCGAGCCAGCACATAAATTGCCGCTTTGGTGGCGATGGCGGAAAGCAAGGATGAAACCGCCGATGGCGCGTAACCATAGGCCGCTGGCAACCATATATGAACAGGGAAAGCAGCGGCTTTCACCATGATGCCTGTTACCATAAAGGCTAAGCCTACAAAAACAGGGGCAGTTGTCGCCTCTGGCAAGCGTTGCGCCAGATCAGCCATGTTCAATGTGCCGGTCACGGCATAACAGAACCCAACACCAATCACATAGAAAGTTGCGCCAATCGCGCCAATGATCAGATAGTTATAAGCGGCAACCAATGCCCGCCGATCAACCCCTGCCCCCATGGCCACCAAAGTGACGGCGGAAAGGGCTGAAATTTCAAGGAAGACAAAGAGATTAAACGCATCTGCCGTCATCACCAGCCCAAGCAATCCACCTATAGTGAGCAACCAAGCACCATATGTTCTGGCTTGGTCTCTGGTGTGAATTTCAATTTCAATCAATGATTTAGCGTAAAGAGTTGATGCAAAACTTAAGCCAGCAAGGATCAGTACCATCAAGCGTGAAGCACCATCGCTGATAAACTCAATTCCCCATGGTGGTGGCCAGCCCCCCAAGGCATAACTGACAGGCTGTCCATCGCCAGCCATGCCATGCATAATCGCGAAAACCATCACCGCAAGGCTGGTCAACAGAGTGACGACCCATGCCAATGCCCCTGAAGGCAACAACGCAACGATCGCCGACATAATCAACGGGGTGGCAACAATTAATGCTGGTAGATTAGAGGCGATCATTCGTCGCCTCCATGGGCTTTACGATCAGCATCTTTTGCGGCCAAAATTTCATCTTCTTCGATTGTACCAAAAGCATCATTAATTCTAAGGATTAACGCTAAACCCAAAGCCGTTGTCGCGACTCCAACCACAATAGCGGTCAGAATCAAGACATGGGGCAATGGATTGGAATAGGTGTAATCTTTGGTGGCATCAATAATTGGCGCAGTGCCGCCAGAAATGCGCCCCAAAGAAATATAAAGCAAAAACAAAGCGGTTTGAAAAATCGCCAATCCGATCAGTTTTTTAACCAGATTTTGACGCGACATAACGATGTAAAGCCCGATCAGCATCAAGGCCACAACGACAAGATAATTCCAATGGGTCGCGATCAGACTGGACATTATGGCCGCTCCTCATTTGCTTTTGGGTCACCGTAACTGGCAAAGGCAAAGAACAGCACCATCATGACGCTGGTGACGGTAATACCGACCCCTGCTTCAACCAAAAGAATCCCTAAATGCTGACCATGGGCAGGGTCATGTTTGTCAATCGTGTTGTAATCTAGGAAATTGCCACCCAGCAACAGATTGGCAACACCAACCCCTGAATAAAGCAAAACACCGATCGCCATGAATACAGCCGTGATCCGAGGCGGCGCAAGGCGGCGCAGTGCAGCCATACCAAACACAAGACCATAAAGAATAAAGGCCGCGGCGATAATCACGCCTGCTTGGAATCCGCCGCCAGGGCCAAAATCACCATGAAACTGAACATAAAGCCCATAAACAATGATCGGCGCAAACAGGATCTTGGTGGTAACCCGAAAAACAGGATTATCGGACATCATGATGCACCGCCTTTCTTGGCCTTAACGTGCTGCTTTTTGGCCGATGACTTTTTCGCAGATTTTTTAGCCTTTTTCTTAGCGGTTTTTTTGGTGCTGGCCACAACAGGTTGCTTTGACACAGGTGTCTTTGGCGCGGATGCGGTTTTGGTATGCCCTGCCAGCAACAAGACAACCCCCAGCCCGGCTGCAAAGATAACAATGGTTTCACCTAAAGTATCAAACCCGCGGTAACTGGCCAAAACTGTAGTTACAGCATTGGGAATATGAAGTTTGGAATAACTTTCCGCCAAATAGCGTGGCCCCACATGGGTATGCACAGGTGCATCAGGCGCGCCGAAAGGCGGCAATGCTGTCACTGCGGTCACCAACAGAATGCCGACAATCGCTACAATGATAATCGGGCCAATTTGATTGCGTTTGAAGGGTTTTTCTTCGGCAGGTAAGCGGGCCATGGCCGCCAGCAATAAAACGGTTGAAATACCTGCCCCAACGGCGGCTTCGGTGAAAGCCACATCAACGGCATCAAGATTAACAAACATGGCGGCTGAAATAAGGGAATATGCCCCTGTCATTACGATCGCCGCAAATAAACGCCTTGTGCGCAGAACCATGACGGCGATCACCACCATCATTGTCACCAAGAAAATATTGATCATCACAATGCTCATGATGATGCCCTCTTGGTTTTAGCGGTTTTCTTTTTGGCTGATTTTTTCGCCGCTGTTGTTTTAACAGGCGTCTTATTTTTGGCTTTCTTTGCCGGTGATTTTTTACCGGTCAGATCACGGCCTTCGGGGGTAATGCCGCTTAAATGCGCCACCCTTGCGATGGCATGACCTGAAATTGGGCTGGTGAAGAACAAGAAAATACCGATTAGAATCAATTTAACCGTCACTAAAGACCAGCCAGAAAGACAGATCATCCCCAAAATAAAGAACGCCACGCCAGCGGTATCAATAATCCCAGCCGCGTGGATGCGGGCATAAACATCAGGCAGACGAATCAACCCAAGGGCACCAATCAGGATCGATATCACGCCAAGGCCAATGAAGATGCTGGCAAGGATGGGCATCAAACCTTCCATTAACGATCCCCCAAACTGCCCGTGCTGAACAGTTTCAACACAGCAAACGTGCCAATAAAGTTCAGAATCGCATAAAGAACAGAGATATCGATAAATTCAGGGCGCCCCATCAAAAACCCATGCAGGGCAATCCCAAGGATGATCAACGTGCCAATGCTGTTGACCGCCAGAACACGGTCAAATGCTGTTGGTCCTAGTGCGACACGCACTAATGCCATCATAATGGCAACAGCAATCCCGATCATCCCCCCAACCAGCATCATCGGCCTGCACCTTTGATTGATTTTTCGAGGCCTGAAACTTTGGCGTCCATGACGTTGCTGCGCACATCATCACCAAAATCTTTGGTCAGGGCATGAACTAGGAACACATCTTTATTGATATCAACCGTCACCGTGCCAGGCGTTAAGGTGATAGAATTGGCATAGGTGGTCACCCCGGCTTCGGTCTTTTGACTGGCCGAGGTTTCAAACAATTCAGGCTGTGGCGTATTGCCAAGGATAACTTTTGCCGTGGCGATATTGGACATTAAGATTTCTTTGAATAGCCAAATGAAATAGCCGGGCAATCGCGCCATCATATGAAGCGGTAAGGCTTCTTCGTCAGTGCCGCCCAGCCGTGTAGACATCACTGTCGCGAACAGAACGCTGGCCACGCCAAGCCCTGTTACCAACACCGTGTAATGACCAGACATCAACAGCCAAACGGCCATTAAAGACAGAAATAATATCGCAAAACGCATCAGATCGGACACTTAGAATGATTAATTTATTCATATTAAACTGCACGTTGTAATTCATGCAAGGGTATTCAAGATCAGAAATTGAAAAAATCCAAATTGCCGCAGGTTGATGATGAAATCTTGCGGTTAGGTGATAATTTTTATATAAAAAAAATCAATTCAACACCGCGATTTGCGGCTGCTTATGGGGGACAGAATGTCAAGTCAAACCAAAAAAGAACGTCCAGCAGGCGTGCCTGAAGAAAATGTTTATGACAAAATGCATTGGACGGTGATTGTTGCGCTAGTCGCGGTTGTCGTAACGATTTATTTTGCTGTTAACCACGCCACTTAATTCTTTTTGAATTCAGTTTTAATAGCGATCCAAGAAAAAACCCCAGCAATTGCTGGGGTTTTTTGTGATTCAAATCAATTAGGCTTATTCAGGTTTTACAGAAAACTTACCGAAAGCCATCATTACGATGATCAATGCGACAGGAAAACCGACAACCAATATTGTTCCGATTGTTGCGTCCATAATGTCCCCCTTCAGACGTTATATTTTTTGATTACAATAATTCTAAACAATTGACCAGTGGCAAAATACAATGAAAAGATAAAAACATTGATATGCCCCAGTATTTATTTGAGCCCCAATTTTCATTTGAGAGTGATGTAAAATGCCCAAAACATTGATTATGGCCGCGCCAAATGGCGCTCGCAAAACCAAAGCCGATCACCCTCACCTGCCGATGACCATCGATGAAACCGCCATTGAGGCCAAAGCTTGTTTTGATCAAGGCGCAGGCATGTTGCACGCCCATGTCAGGGATAATGATGGCCGCCATGTGCTGGATGCTGCCCGTTATCGTGATTTGCTGGCATTGATGGCTGAAACTTGCCCTGATATGCCGTGCCAAATCACCACTGAAGCGGTGGGAATCTATTCCCCCCAAGACCAAGCCCAGTGTTTGTTTGATACAGCCCCTCGTTTTGCCTCTTTGGCGATTGCCGAATTGGTTGGTGATCGGTCAGAAAAAGCGCTGGATTTCGCGTCTTCAACTTTAAAAGACGCCACCGCCATGGGGGTGAAATTTCAATATATTCTTTATTCGCCTGATGATGTTGAATTGCTAAGAGATATGACGTCCCATCCGCAATGGCCTGAACAGGATGTGGATGCGCTTTTTGTTTTGGGCAAATATAACCCTGGGTTTAAATCTCATCCTGATGAATTGGACCCGTTTCTGGCCAAAGACATTTCGTTTCTGCGGTCATGGATGATTTGTGCTTTTGGCCCGATGGAATATGACGTTATGGTCAAAGCCGCATCAAAAGGTGGGCATGCAAGGGTTGGTTTTGAAAATAATATTTACCTGAAGTCAGGTGAGATCGCCCCATCCACAGCGGCATTGATTGGGCAATTGGCATCACAACTCACCCCAATGACAGGCCAAGAGGCTGAAGATTTATTTGCTTGAGCCTGTTAAGGCTTAAAGCGGTCATAAGATCCGTTAAAAATCTTTTTCAGCATGGCGCACCAATGCTGATACCGCTTTATTGACAGGGGCATCCATCCCTAATTTTTCAGCCAATTGCGGCACCATGCCATTGATCACATCAATTTCAGATTTTCGTTTCGCCAGATGATCGAGCGCCATGGATGGCCGGGCATTACCCAACTTATCGGCAAAGGCGGTGACATAAGCGACCGGATCATCATAAGAAAAATGAACACCTTTGGCCTTCCCCACTTGATAGGCTTCAACCCCGCAAGCCAAGGCCATTTGCCACAATTCAGGATCAGCCCGCAAAGCAGCAACATCCAGTCCTGTAATCGTGCATGGACCTGAAAGCGTGACATTGCAGATGAATTTCTCCCAAATCAATTGGTCGATATCTTCATAGAGTTCTGCGGGGAAGCCTGCTTCAACCCATAATCTGGTGATGGTTTCTAATCGCGGGCTGATGCCGCCGCCATAATCCCCAAGCCTGATGCGGGTCATGCTGGTGTGATGGGCGTGGCCAGCGGCTTTGATCGACGCACCAAAACCTTCCGCTACCCCTAACATAATGCGTTCAGGGGCGATGACTTGGGCCAGCATATCACCGCTGCCAAAACCATTTTGAATGGTCAAAACAGGGGCATCACCCCTACCCTGATCGCTGATTTTTTGCCCTGCTGTTTTCACATGGGCGGCTTTTGTCGCGATAATGTATAAATCGGCATCAGGCAAATCATCATCAGGGGATTGGGCGGTGATATTGGTTAAAATACGATCACCGCTGGCACCGCTGACGCGCAGGCCATTGTCATTAATCGCCTTGATATGATCTGGCCAAGGGTCAATCCCCACCACGTCATGACCGTTATCTGCAAAAAGCCCAGCATAAACTGATCCCATTGCCCCAATACCAAAAATAGCAATCTTCATCGCCCTACTCCCGTCTTTCAACCTTATTGAAGTCTAGAATTGAGACAAGAAAAAACCCAGCCATAAAGGCTGGGTTTCTTGCGGGGAAGTTAGGAATTATGTTTGACGAATGAAGTCAGGGTAGCTTTCAAGGCCACATTCAGTGATATCAAGGCCTGAAAGTTCTTCTTCTTCGTCTGGACGCAGACCCATCAGCATTTTCAGCGCATACCAAACTGCTGTTGAGGTGACGACCACAAAGGCACCGATGGAAACAATACCGATGAGCTGGGTTACAACGCTGGCGTCTGTCGAAAGACATACCGCAAGCGTGCCCCAAATCCCGCTGACAAGGTGGACTGGAATCGCACCAACCACATCATCAATCTTCAAACGGTCGAGGAGTGGAACCGTGAAGACCACCAGTAAAGACCCAACGCCGCCAATCAACATGGCCAAAAGCGGTGATGGTGCAAGTGGTTCTGCTGTAATCGCAACCAAACCGCCCAATGCACCGTTCAGCGCCATGGTCAGATCAATTTTGCCGTAGAGAATGGCTGTCGCGATGATCGCAACCACAACACCAGATGCCGCAGCCATATTGGTGTTCACAAAGATATTGGCAATCGCGGCAACATCAGCAGCAGAGCCCATGGCCAATTGTGAGCCGCCGTTAAAGCCGAACCAGCCAAACCACAGAACAAAAGTCCCAATTGTCGCCAGTGGCAGGTTTGAACCAGGCATAGGACGGATAGAGCCATCTGCACCGAATTTACCTGTCCGTGCGCCAATGATGATCGCACCAGTCAAAGCAGCCCAACCACCAACAGAATGCACAATGGTTGATCCTGCGAAATCGCTAAAGCCCATTTCGCTCAACCAGCCACCGCCCCATGTCCAAGACCCTTGGATTGGGTAGATAAGACCTGTTAGAATGGCTGAAAACACCAAGAAAGTGGTCAGTTTAACACGTTCGGCAACCGCGCCTGAAACGATAGATGCCGCGGCGGCGACAAAGACCATCTGGAAGAACCAATCGGATGACGAACTGTAACCAGACGCATCACCTTCAAAACCAGCATCGGTGATCACGGCGCTGTCATCAGGCGACCATAGCGCAAAACTGCCGATATAGCCTGATACATCCATATACATCAGGTTATAGCCAATCAGCCCATACATCAGGCCTGCGATGGAATAAAGACCAATGTTTTTAGTTGATTGAACGGTCGCGTTTTTTGACCGTACAAGGCCGACCTCCAGCATACAGAACCCTGCCGCCATCAACATAACGATAAAGCCATGCACCAAAAATGACAGGCTGTTAAAGATAAATGCGGTTTCCGCATCTGGAGCAGCGAAAGCATGGAACGGCGCCAATATCGCCACCCCTAACGCTGATAAAAGTGAAATTCTTTTCAACATGATATTCTCCATATTCGTTTAAATACAATTAATTAGGTAAGTTTATTAATGTGACGTATCAAAGTGCGGATAAGCCTGTCTCACCGGTTCTGATGCGCATGGCATTTTCCAGATCAAGGCTAAAGACCTTGCCATCACCAATGCGGCCGGTGCTGCAGGTTTCACGAATAGCATCAACGACCTTATCGGCCAGGCTTGCATCAACCGCACATTCGACTTTGATTTTGGGCAAGAAATTGACGGTATATTCCGTCCCGCGATACATTTCGGTTTTGCCTTGCTGACGACCATAGCCTTGAACTTCAGAAACGGTCATGCCTTGAATGCCAAAACCTGTAAGTGCTTCTTGAAGGGGTTCAAGCCGCGAGGGCTGAATAATTGTGATGATATATTTCATGGCAATCATCTCCTGATTGAATTTAAAACGTTGTAAAAATGATCTATCAGATTGCAGTTGGTGCGAATTCTGCTAATATTTGCCAATAGTGGTGCAAAAAATGCACTGCTGTTGTTTTTTTGACTATGGAGTTGAAATTGCGCGCGCTAGCAACGTTAAATTATGTGGATATTATTGCCAAAGAAGGGTCTATTCGACGAGCCGCAGAGGTTTTAAACATCACCTCAACGGCTTTGAACAGGCGCATTCTTAGCCTTGAAGAAGAATTGGGATATCCTGTTTTTGAACGCACCGCCTCAGGGGTTAGGCTCAATACCGCTGGGGAATTGCTGGTCAATTTCACCCGCAAACAAAATAGTGATTTTGATCGCATGAAATCACAAATGGCAGATTTAGCCGGGGTCAGGCGTGGTCATATCACCATTTCCGCGACGCCAGAGGTTTTGCGGTCGCTGTTGCCCCGCCAGATAGCGATCTACCGCAAACAGCATCCCGGGGTGACATTTTCGATCAAACGGCAATATCGGCAAGATGCAGAAACCAGTTTGATTGATCATGTCTCGGATATTGCGATGACGTTTGAGCCTGTGCAATCCAATCAATTTAAGGTTATGGCCGCGATTCCCCAACAATTGCATATTGTGATGAGCGTCGATCACCCGCTTGCATCAAAAGATCAGATTAGGTTGAGGGATTGCATAGGCCATCCGATTGTTCTGCCAACACCTGAAAACGGCATCAGGCAATTGGTGGATGCCAGCCTTTTGGCAAGCCCCCTGCCGATTGCGGTGATTGGTGAGACCGACAGCATTGATTTTCTTCATGCGTATTTAAAAGAGGAAATGGCACTTTCGTTTGAAATCCCCATCGGCATGACCGATACAACGTCTTTAATCGCCCGGCCAATTGACCCGCGGGATGTTCGATCAGGCACGCTTCACATCGGCCAATTGCGGGATCGTGTGCTTTCGGTGGCGGCGGCTAAGTTTTTAGAACAGATGATGCACAATCTGGAACGAGATTATCCAGACCCTGCCAATCAAACCACGGTATGACTGGTTTAAATATGGTTGTTGGGCTTGATGGCCAAAAGCGCGATAAAAGCCAACCCAGATAAGACCGAGGTGGCGATCATAAAGCCGAAAAAGAGATCAGCCCCTGAAACAAACAGAATACCGCCAATCGAAGGCCCAAAGGCCGTGCCAATCCCCCTTGGCAGAACAATCCAGCCTTTTGCACGGCCGTAAACCTCAGCCCGAAAATACATATTGGTGACAAACCCAAAGGTCACGGTCAAAACGCCGTGGCCAATGCCAAAAACCGCCATGCTCAGCACCGCAACAGGCAGAGATTGGATTTGCACCAAAGACAAGGCCAGCGGGATACATAAAAAAGCAATGCCGCCTGTGATCCGCGCGTCATGCTTATGACCAAAACGCATCTCAATAACTCGCCCCACCACTTGAAACGGCCCATAAATAGACGCCAAGATAATCGCCACATTGAGATCATTGAATTGCGCGTTAAACCAATTGATCCACAATAATGTTGTTGATGCAAAGATCAGATATTCAAGGGATGATGACAGGGCCAATGCCGAAATTGCCCAGCGTTCATGTCTATTTAGGATGGACCAATTAAAAGCCGGCGGCTTGTCTTGCTTTAAGATCGGGTTTTTATGCCCATAGCGTTGATTTAAAACCGCACAACGCCACGCCATCGCCCCTAAAACCCCAGTAATAACAAGGCAGGTGGTCATTAACCCACCGGCAATATACAGCGGTGCTATCGTCAGCCATGTGATGCTGCTGGCAACCCCGCCATAAAAAGTGATGTAGGAAATATGCCGGCGCGCATTTTTTTCATCCAATTGCACGGCGGCGGCGAAGGCCGTTTCATAGGTCGACATGGCATAGCCAATGCCGATAAAGACCATCGCCACCCACAACCCTGTTATGCTGGTGATAAAGGGCAATAGCCCCATGCCAAAGCCGCCAATAACCAACCCGCGAGATAATATGAACAACGCCCCATAACGATCGACCATCGCGCCAACTTTAGGGGCAAGAATCGCGTTTAATATCAACGCCCCTGAAACGGCCATTAAAATATCACTTTCGGGGCAATCTAAGGCCAAGGCCAAAGGTGTTTTTAATTGCGCAAAGACATAAAATAACAATCCATAGGAAAAGATCTGGCTGATTCCCAAAGAATGAAAAGGAACCGCCAAAAGTGGTTTTGCAGTTTTTGATTGGGATTGTGATTTATCCGTTGTGGCCATTGATCATCACAGGTCTTCGATGTCATCAATGCCAAAAATATCGCACGTGAACTCACCTTGGTCGATACGGCTGACAATATCCAATTCAGCAGCCAGACGCCCTTTGGCTATTTTCAAGGTTTCTGCGATGCGTGATTGCGGGATGACAACAACGCCATCAGCATCCCCATGGATCAAATCTCCAGGATGGACCACAACCCCGCCACATGAAACCGGGCTGTTGATCGCCCCGCCCCAGCCTTTTGATGGCCCTGCAGGGCTGATGCCGGCCGCTAGAACCGGATGGCCATGATCTTCCAATTCATCAACATCACGAACCGCGCCATCAATAATAACCCCCCTCACCCCTTGGCGTTTGGCCAATTGGTTGAGAATGCCGCCCCAAAGCGCACGGTCTTGAAGCCCGCCACCATTAATCACCAAGACATCACCGGCTTGAACTGATTTAACCGCCACATGAATGGCGGAGTTATCACCATGAAAAGCATCAACGGTAAACGCCTG